>NKIE01000680.1 GCA_002256055.1 Pseudomonas sp. PGPPP3
AGTGACGAATGACGATTCAACTGATCACCTTTGACCTCGACGACACCCTGTGGGACGTCGCCTCCGTGATGCACAGCGCGGAAAGCACCCTGCGCGACTGGCTGGCCGTCCACGCACCGCAACTCGGCGGCGTGCCCATCGAACACCTGTGGGCGATCCGTGCCCGCCTGCTGGCGGCCGAGCCGGACCTCAAGCATCGCCTCAGTGCGCTGCGGCGAGGCATTCTTCTGTTGGCGCTGCAGGAGGCCGGTTATTCCGACCATGAGGCCGAGCAACTGGCCGAAGCCGGGTTCCAGGTATTTCTCGAAGCCCGCCATCAGGTCAGCCTGTTTGCCGAGGTGCACCCAACCCTTGAGCACCTGGCCAATCACTACCAACTAGGAGTGATCACCAACGGCAACGCCGACGTGCGCCGCCTGGGCCTGGCCGACTATTTCCAGTTCGCCTTGTGTGCCGAGGAGCTGGGCATCGGCAAACCCGATCCGCTGCCGTTCCAGCACGCCCTGGCGCGCGCCGGCGTAGCCGCCGAGCACGCCGTACACATCGGCGACCATCCCATTGACGATATCGCCGGCGCTCAGGCCGCCGGTCTGCGCGCCGTGTGGTTCAACCCGCAGGGCAAAGCCTGGGGCGATGCGCCACGGGCCGACGGGGAAATCCGCAATCTCGCCGAACTGCCAGCCCTGCTCGCCAGCTGGCGCCACCCGGCGGCGTAACTGGCAACCGTCCCAGGCAACAAAAAACCCGCCGGTGCGAACACGGGCGGGTTTTAGTTAGCGAGGCCGATCAGGCGTTCGCTGGACGCAACGAGTAAGTCTTGAGCTGTTCAGCAAACTCGCGCAGCGACTGGATGCCACTGGCTTCGGCATCGCTGACCCACTGCTTGATGGCGTCGAGCATCTCGTGACCGTTGCTGCTGGTCTTGACCCAGATCTGCTGCAGGGCGATACGCTTTTCGTAGATCACCTTCAGCGCCTGGCTCTCTTCCAGCAGACGCTGGATGCGCGCCTGGTGGCTTTCGTCGAGCAGGCTGGTTTCCCGCGACAGTAGGGCCTTGGCCCGGCGGAAGTGATGGCGCACGGAGGCGTCGGCCTTACCCAGCTCCTGCTTGACCAGCGGCGCGATCACCAACTTGCGGTACTGAGCCATGATCTGGAAGCGGTTGTTGAGGATGGCCATCGCGGTGTCCATGTCCAAATTGCCCTTGCCAGCGACCCGGTGGGCGATGGGCGCCACGCGCTGCACCTTGGCCAGACCGAAGAAGCTGAACAGTTGAATCCAGGCCCAGCCCATGTCGAACTCCCACGGCTTGACCGACAGCTTGGCCGAGTTCGGGTAGGTGTGGTGATTGTTGTGCAGCTCTTCACCGCCGATGATGATGCCCCACGGC
>NKIE01000681.1 GCA_002256055.1 Pseudomonas sp. PGPPP3
AATAACCATTACCTGCGTCCTGCGCCTAACCGGGGGCCATTTCGCGCGGCAACGCGGCTGGCGATGAAGCGTCAACAGCCCCTAGTGTGGCCGGATGACGGCAACCTGCACTGACGTGCATCAAAGCCGCTTGCCGACTTGCGCACAGCCCGAGCAGTACGCCTTGACACTGGCCGGTCATTCCGAAAAGCTGCAAGGCACAGACGGGTACACAAGTGCCCCACGAGGCTGGCAAAAGTCGACCTCCGGACACCCTGGTTTCCACCCCCGCCTGGACGGCGCAGGCCTTGTGCCTGAGCTACCTACCAAGGATTGCATAGAGAGTAAAACCATGAAAAAACTCCTGCTCGGTACCCTGCTTGTTGCTGTTTCCTCTGCCGCCCTCGCCGAAGCACCCGGTGGTCCAAACTGCGGTTGGGGCAACATGCTGTTCAAAGGCCAACGCGGCACGGCCTCGCACTTCGTTGCTTCGACCACCAACGGCACCTCGGGTAACGCCACGTTCGGCATGACCTCGGGCACCAACGGCTGCTCCACCAATGGCACCCTGACCTACGGCGGCAAGCCGATGCTGATCGTCAGCAACATGATGGACGAGCTGTCGGAAGACATGGCTAAAGGCCAGGGCGAAGCCCTGACCACCTACGCTGTGGTTCTGGGTGTAGCACCGCAAGACCGCGCGCATTTCAACGAAGCCGCCCATGCGCACTTCAATGAAATTTTCAGCAGCGCCTCGGTCAGCGCCGCTGACGTGCACGCCGCCACCCTGGCGATGATGCAGAAAGACGCTCGTCTGGCTAAATACGCCCACGAAGCCTAAGCCACCGTTCCGGGCAGCGGTTCGCACCGCCACCCGGACGCTGTGCTCCATGGCCGTAGCCCGCGTCTTTTGGCGCGGGTTTGTTTTGCAGAGTCATGCCCCCCATGTTCAAACGCCTGTTTTCCCTCCTGGCGCTGTGCGCCTGCGCGCCCCTGGCTGCGCAACCACAGTTTGCTGACACCCGCCTGCACAGCCTGGCCAACGACCCTTACTGGATTGCCCTCGGCCATTACGAGACCGGCAAACTGGGCGGCTGGCGCAGCTATGTCGACGACGGCAAATTCTTCCTCGCCGACGACGGTGCCACCCAGCCGGAAGCCGAACTGCGCGCCACCCTGCAGGCCCTGTATGCGCCCGCCAGCCTTGGCGAGCAACACGCCCAATGCGTATTCCCCGCACGCAGCCGCTGGCTGCGTGAACAATTGCAGCTGAGCAACCTGCCGCAGCCCACCTGCAACGAGCTGCGCGCCTGGTACAGCGACATCGCGCCCCATAGCGCGGTCCTGATCTTCCCGGCGGCCTACCTCAACAGCCCGTCGTCGATGTTCGGCCCCACCCTGCTGCGC
>NKIE01000682.1 GCA_002256055.1 Pseudomonas sp. PGPPP3
TCGGGCACCGAATCAACCAGGGTGCCGTCCAGATCGAACATCACCAGGCGTGGCAGGCGACCGGCCAGCAAGCGCTCGAAGCCACTCATCCGCGGGCGAGCGCCAGCTCGGCACGCATCGCGGCGATCACTTCGGCATAGTCCGGGGTATTGAAGATCGCCGAGCCGGCGACAAAGGTATCGGCTCCAGCGGCGGCGATTTCGCGGATGTTCTTGACGTTGACGCCGCCGTCGATCTCCAGACGAATGTCGCGCCCGGAGGCTTCGATCAGAGCCCGCGCCTCGCGCAACTTGTCGAGGGTGCCGGGGATAAATTTCTGCCCGCCGAAGCCTGGGTTGACGCTCATCAGCAGGATCATGTCGACCTTGTCCATCACGTACTTGAGGCTTTCCAGCGAGGTGGCCGGGTTGAACACCAGGCCGGCCTTGCAGCCACCGTCCTTGATCAACTGCAGGGAACGGTCGATGTGGCCGCTGGCTTCCGGGTGGAAGGTGATGTAGCTGGCACCGGCCTCGATAAAGTCGCCAATGATGCGATCAACCGGCGAGACCATCAGGTGCACGTCGATCGGCGCGGTGATGCCGTACTTGCGCAGCGCCGTGCACACCATCGGGCCGATGGTCAGGTTGGGGACGTAGTGGTTGTCCATAACATCGAAGTGGACGATGTCGGCGCCAGCGGCGAGAACGTTATCGACTTCCTCGCCGAGGCGGGCGAAGTCGGCGGACAGAATGGACGGAGCAATGGCAAAAGGCTGCATGGCGCACCTCGGGGCAGATTCACGATGGCGCGCATTGTAGCCTGAGTCGTCGCCGCTGGCGGTTGTCCTGTGTCAGCGGCGGGCACGACCTTGGTCGCAGGCGGTTATTCGTGACTGGCCGAGGTGCGCATTTTCTCACTACGACCGCGCAACCATTCCAACGTCAGCAGCAGAACAATGGAAAAACCGATCAGCAGAGTCGCGGCGGCGGCGATGGTCGGGCTAAGGTTTTCACGGATGCCGCTGAACATCTGCCGTGGCAAGGTGGCTTGCTCGGGGCCGGCAAGGAACAGGGTCACCACCACTTCGTCGAACGAGGTGGCGAAGGCAAACAGCGCCCCGGAAATCACCCCCGGCGCAATCAGCGGCAAGGTCACCCGGAAGAACGCGGTCAGCGGCGAAGCACCCAGGCTGGCCGCGGCACGCACCAGGTTGTAGTTGAAGCCCTGCAGGGTGGCCGACACGGTAATGATCACAAAAGGTACGCCAAGCACGGCATGCACCAGGATCAGCGCCAGGTAGCTGTTACCCAGGCCCAGCGGAGCAAAGAACAGGTAGCTGGACACACCGACGATCACCACCGGCACCACCATCGGCGAAATCACCAGGCTCATCACCAACG
>NKIE01000683.1 GCA_002256055.1 Pseudomonas sp. PGPPP3
AGTTGGGTGGGAGTGGGGCTTACCTGGATTACCGGATTTGGTCCGCTGAGCTTCAGCCTTGCCGCGCCAATCAAGAAGCCTGACAACGCCGATACCCAGATTTTCCAGTTCTCTCTCGGTCAAACTTTCTAATCAGTGTTTGATTTTTACTAAAGACAACAGTTTTGTTGCAGGAGTAACAAAGTGCGTAAGTTGACTCAAGTGGTTCTGTGCATGGCAGCCCTGATGGCCACTCCAGCCTTTGCGGAGATGAAAATCGCCGTGATGAATTATCAAATGGCGCTGTTGGAGTCCGATGCGGCTAAGAAGTACGCCGTGGATGCCGAGAAGAAGTTCGGCCCGCAACTGACCAAGTTGAAGTCGCTGGAAAGCGGCGCTAAAGGCATTCAGGATCGTCTGGTCAAGGGTGGCAGCAAGATGGCTCAGGGCGAGCGTGAGCGCCTTGAGCTGGAGTTCAAGCAAAAGGCCCGCGATTTTCAGTTCCAGTCCAAAGAGCTGAACGAAGCTAAGGCTGTTGCTGATCGTGACATGCTCAAGCAGTTGAAGCCGAAGCTGGATAAAGCGGTTGAGGAAGTGATCAAAAAAGGCAATTTCGACCTGGTGCTTGAGCGTGGTGCGGTCGTCGATGTCAAACCTCAGTACGACATCACTCGCCAAGTCATTGAGCGCATGAATCAGCAGCGCTAATTATGTCGGTCGTGGTTTTTACTCTAGGTCAGTTGGCTGAACGTCTCGGCGCAACCTTGCGGGGTAGTGCTGATCGGCAGATTAGCGGCCTCGCTACGCTGCAGGATGCTCAGCCACAACAGTTGAGCTTTCTGGCGAATCCGCAGTATCGCAAATTCCTCAGCCAAACCCAGGCGGGCGCCTTGTTGCTTACCGTTGCGGATGCAGAGGGCTATGCGGGTGATGCGCTGTTGGTAGCTAACCCCTACCTGGCTTACGCAGAACTGTCCCATCTATTTGACCGTAAGCCTCAGGCTGTTGGTGGGGTGCACCCGACCGCCGTGGTTGCCGCTGATGCCCGGGTGCATGCCTCTGCCAGCATCGGTCCCTATGCCGTTATTGAAACTGGGGCGCAAATTGCTGCCGGTGTCACAGTCGGTGCCCACTGCGTAATCGGTGCTCGCTCGGTGATCGGTGAAGGTGGCTGGTTGGCGCCGCGAGTGACCCTCTATCACGACGTGCATATTGGTAAGCGGGTTGTCATCCAATCCGGTGCGGTGCTCGGTGGTGAGGGTTTTGGTTTCGCCAATGAGAAAGGTGTTTGGCAGAAAATTGCGCAAATTGGTGGCGTAAGCATTGGTGATGACGTTGAAATTGGCGCTAACACCACCATCGACCGTGGTGCACTGGCCGAAACCCTGGTTGGCAATGGCG
>NKIE01000684.1 GCA_002256055.1 Pseudomonas sp. PGPPP3
GTAGTAGATATCCACGGCAAATTCCGGGGTACCCGGCAAGGCGCCAACGCTGCTGCGGTGCAAATGTCCTGGTTCAAACATCGTGTGATTCCCCTTCAAGTGATGCGCCGCAAAGCGCCGAATACAGACTCTGCAATTCTAGACCGGGCAATTGCCCTAACTACTGCCTTATATCAGTGCAATTCTGCGCGCGCAGTACGTTCTTGCACTAGCACCCAGGGCGCTACCACCACGGCCCACAGCGGCGGATCGCGAGCGAGCAAATCTTCAGCCTGACCTGCACTAAGCGCATTGACCTGCCCCGCCGCCAGCCAGGCGCTGATGCTGGCCTTGTCGTCCTCGGCCACAGCCAGGGCCACGGCAACACGGGCAAAGAACGGCTGCAGTTCTTGCCAGGCAATGGGCGCCGTCTCGCCAAGCAGCTTGGCATATAGAGTGCTAGCGTGATCGTCACCAGCATGTTCGGGGCTGAGCTGTTCTGTCATGAGTAACACCATCTGAAATGTCGTCGCATGATAGCGATAGAGCAGCCACAGGCAAGTCCGCCGGCGTCAGACATAAAAACGCTTATACGACGTTTTTTTATACATTTATTACGATTTAGCGACATAACCTGACCGATCCGTCGGTTGGCCGCTTTCCAAGCCACAAACCGGCGCTCTACACTGTGCCGGTACAGTTGCCGGGGCCAGCACGGGGCAGAACCTTGCCCGCATCAGCCTCCCGCCAACCGGAACCAATAAAAACGCAAACACAATGAGTGGAGCACTATGAACAAGGCTACTAAGCAGATTTCCAAGCTGTTTGCCGCCATGGCCATGGCCGGCGTTGCCAGCTACTCCGTGGCAGCAGACACGATCAAGATCGCCCTGGCCGGTCCCGTGACGGGCGCAGTTGCCCAGTACGGCGAGATGCAGTTCATTGGCGCCAAAATGGCCATCGAGCAAATCAACAAGGCTGGCGGCGTCAACGGCGCCATGCTTGAAGGCGTGGTCTACGACGATGCCTGCGACCCCAAGCAAGCCGTGGCCGTGGCCAACAAGATCGTCAACGACGAAGTTAAATACGTCGTTGGCCACCTGTGCTCCAGCTCCACTCAGCCGGCTTCGGACATCTACGAAGACGAAGGCATCCTGATGATCACCGCGGCGTCCACCAGCCCGGAAATCACCGCTCGCGGCTACCAGTTGGTGTTCCGCACCATTGGTCTGGACAGCCTGCAAGGCCCGACCGCCGGCAACTTCATTGCTGACCACGTCAAGCCGAAGACCATTGCCGTTATCCACGATAAGCAGCAGTACGGTGAAGGCATCGCCACCGCCGTTAAGCAAACTCTGGAAGGCAAAGGCCACAAGGTTGCCCTGTTCGAAGGCATT
>NKIE01000685.1 GCA_002256055.1 Pseudomonas sp. PGPPP3
ATCAGGTCTTGCGGCATCAGGCCTTCGCTTTCGGCCATCGACAGACGCTCTTTGACTGCCCGCTCAACGCGGACCAGGCCAACGCGGAACTGGTTTTCAGCCATCTCGCCGACGCAACGTACGCGACGGTTGCCGAGGTGGTCGATGTCATCGACGATGCCTTTGCCGTTACGGATGTCGACCAGGGTCTTGAGAACCTCGACGATATCTTCCTTGCACAGCACACCCGAACCTTCGATTTCGGTACGACCGATACGACGGTTGAACTTCATCCGGCCAACAGCCGACAGATCGTAGCGCTCAGGGCTGAAGAACAGGTTGTTGAACAGGGTTTCGGCGGCATCCTTGGTAGGTGGCGCGCCAGGACGCATCATCCGGTAGATCTCGACCAGCGCTTCCAGTTGGTTGCTGCTGGAGTCGATTTTCAGGGTGTCGGACACGAACGGACCGCAGTCGATGTCGTTGGTGTACAAGGTTTCGATGCGAACCACTTGCGAGCTGGCAATCTTGGCCAGCAGCTCGGTGCCCAGCTCGGTGTTGCACTCGGCAATGATTTCGCCGGTGGCTGGATGCACGATGGCCTTAGCCGTGGTGCGACCGATCACGTAATCCAGCGGAACGTCCAGCTCTTTAATGCCGGCTTTTTCCAACTGGTTGATATGGCGCGCAGTAATACGGCGGCCTTGCTCAACGATGACCTTGCCTTTGTCGTCTTTGATATCGAGAACGGCAATTTCACCGCGCAGACGCTGCGGCACCAACTCCAGGCTCAGGGTCTCGCCCTTTACGTGGAAAACGTTGGTGGCATAGAAGGCGTCGAGCACTTGCTCAGTGGTGTAACCGAGGGCGCGCAGCAGCACGGATGCCGGCAGCTTACGGCGACGGTCGATACGCACGAACACGCAGTCTTTCGGGTCGAATTCGAAGTCCAGCCACGAACCGCGGTAAGGAATCACGCGAGCCGAGTACAGCAGCTTGCCAGAGCTATGAGTCTTGCCACGGTCGTGGTCGAAGAACACACCTGGCGAACGGTGCAACTGGGAAACGATGACACGCTCAGTACCGTTGATAACGAAGGTACCGTTCTCGGTCATCAGGGGGATTTCCCCCATGTAAACTTCTTGCTCTTTGATGTCCTTGATCGCTTTGTTCGACGATTCCTTATCGAAAATGATCAGGCGCACTTTTACCCGCAGCGGGACGGCAAACGTCACGCCACGCTGAACACACTCTTTGACATCAAAGGCCGGCTCGCCCAGGCGATAACCAACATATTCCAGGGCAGCATTGCCCGAATAGCTGCTAATCGGGAACACGGACTTGAAGGCCGCATGCAGACCGACGTCACGGAACTGATCTTTGGTTGCCCCTG
>NKIE01000686.1 GCA_002256055.1 Pseudomonas sp. PGPPP3
AAGCCCTCGAGCTGGCTGATTACCCTAACGTGCGGATCATGGCCTACTCGGCCAAGTACGCCAGCGCCTATTACGGCCCGTTCCGTGATGCCGTGGGCTCGGCTGCCAACCTCGGCAAGGGCAGCAAGAACACCTACCAGATGGACCCGGCTAACGGCGACGAGGCCCTGCATGAAGTGGCGGCGGACCTCGCCGAAGGCGCCGACATGGTAATGGTCAAGCCAGGCATGCCATATCTGGATATCCTGCAGCGAGTGAAGACGGAATTTCGCGTGCCGACTTTTGTCTATCAGGTCAGCGGTGAGTACGCCATGCACATGGCCGCCATCCAAAATGGCTGGCTGAGCGAGGCGGTGATCCTCGAATCTCTGACCGCTTTCAAGCGCGCGGGTGCCGATGGCATCCTTACCTATTTCGCCAAGCGCGCGGCACAGTTGCTTAAACAGGGCTAGAACGCCCACAGGAAGAACCCATGAATACCGAAGGACCCAGCGCTGACTTGACCCCCGACGAACTGCCGGTGGAGACACCTGTAGTTGAGGCGCTGCCCGCGGCGGAGGTCGCGGTCCAGAGCCCGGCCGCCTACGTGGTGCCAGGGCTGGATGACAGCAGTCTGTATATCCACCGCGAGTTGTCGCAGCTGAAGTTCAACATCCGCGTGCTGGAACAGGCGCTGGATGAGTCCTATCCGCTGCTGGAGCGCTTGAAGTTCCTGCTGATCTTCTCCAGTAACCTGGATGAGTTCTTCGAGATTCGTGTGGCGGGTCTGAAGAAGCAAATCACCTTCGCCCGCGAACAGGCGGGTGCTGATGGTCTGCAGCCCCATCAGGCGCTGGCGCGGATTGCTGAGCTGGTGCATGAGCAGGTCGATCGCCAGTACGCCATCCTCAACGATGTGCTGCTGCCGGCAATGGCCAAGCATCACATCAACTTTATCCGTCGGCGCAACTGGACCCTGAAGCTGAAGACCTGGGTGCGCCGCTATTTCCGTGACGAGATCGCGCCGATCATCACCCCCATCGGCCTCGACCCGACGCACCCGTTCCCGCTGCTGGTGAACAAGAGCCTGAACTTTATCGTTGAGCTGGAAGGTGTCGATGCCTTCGGCCGCGACTCCGGTTTGGCCATCATCCCGGCGCCGCGTTTGCTGCCGCGGGTGATCAAGGTGCCTGAGGAGGTTGGCGGTCCCGGCGACAACTACGTGTTCCTCTCGTCGATGATCCACGCCCACGCCGATGACCTGTTCCAGGGCATGAAGGTTAAGGGCTGCTACCAGTTCCGTCTGACCCGTAACGCCGATTTGTCGGTGGACACCGAGGACGTCGAAGACCTGGCGCGCGCCCTGCGCGGCGAGCTGTTCTCGCGCCGT
>NKIE01000687.1 GCA_002256055.1 Pseudomonas sp. PGPPP3
CTGGAGCTGGAAATGACTGAAAGCATGCTGATGCAGGATGTCGATCAAGCGCTCAGCACCTTAGTGCGCCTCAAGCAGCTGGGCGTCGGCATTGCCATTGACGACTTCGGCACCGGCTACTCGTCGCTCAATTACCTCAAGCAGTTCCCCATTGATGTGCTGAAAATCGACCGTAGCTTCGTCGACGGCCTGCCCGATGGCGAACAGGATGCGCAGATCGCCCGCGCCATTATCGCCATGGCCCACAGCCTCAATCTGGCGGTGATTGCTGAAGGGGTGGAAACCCAGGCCCAACTGGATTTTCTGCGCGACCACGATTGTGACGAGATTCAGGGCTACCTGCTCGGTCGGCCGATGCCCGCGGCTCAGTTCGCTGCCCAGTTCAGCGGCACTGCGCTGTTTATGCTGAGCTAGCGCTGCATACGTAACCGCAACGAACGGCCCGTACGGGCCATTTTTTCGTCGTGTGAGCGCCACTTGTCCGCGACATGACTGACCTTCATATGCCAGCCGTCGACGGATGCGGTAGAATCCGCCCCCTCTTTCAACCGCCCAGCTGATTTTTCTCAGGGGATTACCATGTTCAGCCGTGAAACGACTCTCGCCAACTACGATGCCGACCTGTTTGCCGCCATGGAGCAAGAAGCCCAGCGCCAGGAAGAGCACATCGAGCTGATCGCCTCGGAAAACTACACCAGCCCGGCGGTCATGGAAGCCCAAGGCTCGGTACTGACCAACAAGTACGCCGAAGGTTATCCGGGCAAGCGTTACTACGGTGGCTGCGAATACGTCGACGTGGTTGAGCAACTGGCCATCGACCGCGCTAAGCAACTGTTCGGCGCCGACTATGCCAACGTTCAGCCGCACTCCGGCAGCCAGGCTAACTCGGCCGTGTACATGGCCCTGCTGAACCCGGGCGACACCGTACTGGGCATGAGCCTGGCCCACGGTGGTCACCTGACCCACGGCGCCAGCGTCAGCTTCTCCGGCAAAATCTACAACGCCGTGCAGTACGGCATCGACAGCGTCACGGGTCTGATCGACTACGACGAAGTTGAGCGTCTGGCCGTTGAGCACCAGCCGAAAATGATCATCGCTGGTTTCTCGGCTTACTCGCAGGTACTGGACTTCCCGCGCTTCCGCGCTATCGCCGACAAGGTTGGTGCCTTCCTGTTCGTCGACATGGCCCACGTGGCTGGCCTGGTTGCCGCTGGCGTGTACCCGAACCCGGTGCCGTTCGCTGACGTGGTCACCACCACCACCCACAAGACCCTGCGCGGTCCACGTGGCGGTTTGATCCTGGCCAAGGCCAACGAAGAAATTGAAAAGAAACTCAACGCCGCCGTATTCCCTGGCGCCCAGGGCGGC
>NKIE01000688.1 GCA_002256055.1 Pseudomonas sp. PGPPP3
GACGTTTCTCGCCTTAAGCCTGGCAATAGCGGGGATTTCAGCGGCGAGTTGGCCCTGACTCGTCTGGGCCAGGCAGGCAGTGAACACGCCCGTGGTGTGCCGGTCATTCTTCTGCATGGCAGTTTTTCCAATCGGCGTTTCTGGTATTCGCCGAAAGCCATTGGCTTGGGGCCACACCTGGCACGCTGTGGTTTTGATGTGTGGATTGCCGAGATGCGCGGTCACGGTCTGTCGCCGCGTAATCAGCAGTACAAGCACAACCGTGTCAGCGACTATGCACGCTACGACTTACCTGCGATTGCCGCGTTTGTCCGCGAGCAGACGGGGCAAGTGCCGCACTGGCTGGGTCACTCGCTTGGCGGTACGACGCTGACTGCAGCACTCGGTGGTCACTATCTGGGTGAACAGGACGTGGCTTCTGCCGCGTTGTTTGGCAGCCAAATCAGCCGTATCTATTGGCCGCTGAAGGTGCCGCCGGTGGAGTGGGGCGGGCGCTTTCTGCTTAAACGCTTTGCCCATCTCTCTGGCTCGCGGCTCAAGCGTGGCCCGGAGGACGAGCCCATTGGTCTGGCGCTAGAGAGTTTGCGCTGGCATGGTCTGTTCGGGCGTTTTGGCGATGCCGAACGTGACTGGTGGGCTGGTCTGGCGGATGTGCAGGTGCCGGTGCTGGCGATCAGTGCTGAGGGTGATCGTCAAGACCCGCCTTGGGCTTGCCATAAGTTGCTCAAGCAGTTTGGCTCGGCCGCTCGCGAGTACCTGTGCCTGGGGCGCAAGACGGGTTTCTCCTCTGATTTTGGCCATGTCGAGATGCTGCTCAGCAAGCCAGCGCAGCAAGAGGTCTGGCCGCTGGTAGAACATTGGCTGCAGCAGCAGTGCTTGCCGCCAGCGTTCCGCTCACAGGCCGACGAGGTTAAGCTGTAGCTATTAGCCATTTGGGCTGTGCCGTTGCCGGACAGCCCCTGATATCTGAATTTTGTTGTTCCTTACAGGAGTTTTGCCATGCAATACGTCACTCCCGATTTGTGCGATGCCTACCCAGAGCTGGTGCAGGTGGTCGAGCCGATGTTCAGCAATTTCGGCGGCCATGATTCTTTTGGCGGTGAAATCGTCACCATCAAGTGTTTCGAGGACAACTCCCTGGTCAAGGATCAGGTTGATCTGGACGGCAAGGGCAAAGTGCTGGTTGTAGACGGTGGCGGTTCTCTGCGTCGTGCCTTGCTGGGTGACATGCTGGCTGAGAAAGCCGCCAAAAGTGGCTGGGAAGGCCTGGTGGTGTATGGCTGCATCCGCGACGTGGATGTCATCGCGCAAACCGCTTTGGGCGTCCAGGCGCTGGCCAGCCACCCGATGAAGACCGCCAAGCGCGGC
>NKIE01000689.1 GCA_002256055.1 Pseudomonas sp. PGPPP3
GCCTAGCGATGGGCCAACTTTTTTTTGGCGAATCCATGTTCAGCCGCGCCGACAACGCCTCCAAGGTGGGCTTTGTGACCTTGGTCAGGCAGCTGCAAGACTGGGGCATTCGTCTGATCGACTGCCAGATGCCTACCCAGCACTTGCATAGCTTCGGTGCCCGCGCCATTTCACGGGAGGCCTTTGCTGAGCACTTGCGCAACGGCCTGGACCTGCCAACAGGCGCTAATTGGCGTGCCTGGTCGGGCACGACCAGCTGACATACACTTAAAAACGCACGCATCCCGCGAGACTTAACCATGACCGAGCTGGCGCGACTCAAGTTTTATGCCACTCAAGCCCATCCCTGCAGCTACCTGCCGACAGAACAGGCCACCACCCTGTTTCTCGACCCCAGTCAGCCCATGGATGCGCAGGTTTATGCCGAGCTCTCAGAAGTCGGTTTCCGCCGCAGCGGCGATCACCTGTACCGTCCGCACTGTCAGAACTGCTCTGCCTGCGTGCCCGCACGCTTACCCGCAGCAGACTTCAAACTCAATCGCCAGCAAAGGCGCATCCGCAGCCGTAATGCCGACCTGCACGTTCAGGCCGCACGTCCGACCTTCAGCGAAGAGTATTACGACCTGTACGCCCGCTACATCGAGCAACGTCATGCCGACGGCGACATGTACCCGCCCAATCGCGAGCAGTTTTCGACTTTTCTGGTCCGCGACCAGCCTTTTTCGCACTTTTACGAATTTCGCCTGGACGGCCGCCTGCTCGCCGTAGCGGTCACTGACGTGTTACCCAACGGCTTATCGGCGGTTTACACCTTCTACGATCCTGATGAAGAACATCGCAGCCTGGGGCGCTTCGCCATCCTCTGGCAAATCGCCGAAACCGCCCGCCTGGGCCTTCACGCTGTCTACCTCGGCTACTGGATCAAGAACTGCCGAAAGATGAATTACAAGACGCAATACCGCCCCATTGAGCTCCTTGTCAATCAACGCTGGGTGATACTCACCTGAAGCCCTTGGCGTACGCGGCCTTTTTCGGGCACAATGCACGCCGCTTTTGCCTGGCGCCAGTTGCACCGGGCCACTCATTTGTATACCGAGGGCTTTACTGCATGTCGAAAGAAGACAGCTTCGAAATGGAAGGCACTGTCGTCGACACCCTGCCCAACACCATGTTCCGTGTGGAGTTGGAAAATGGGCACGTCGTTACTGCGCACATTTCCGGCAAGATGCGCAAAAATTACATCCGCATCCTCACCGGCGACAAAGTTCGTGTTGAGCTGACCCCTTATGACTTGAGCAAAGGCCGCATTACTTACCGCGCCCGCTGATCAAGCCCTAATAAAAAACGCCCGGCTAGCCGGG
>NKIE01000690.1 GCA_002256055.1 Pseudomonas sp. PGPPP3
TGGCCTCGCCCTTTATCTACAGCTACCTGGGCAGCGCCGACCGCAGCTTCACCATGCGCCCCAACGACGACATGCCGGCCGATTACGACCCGCGTACGCGCCCCTGGTACAAGGACGCCATGACGGCTGGTGGCACCACCCTGACCGAACCCTATATTGATGCAGCCACCAAGCAACTGATCATCACCATCGCCACCCCAGCCCAGTCGGCAGGCGTAGTCGGTGGTGACTTGAGTTTGCAGACCCTGGTGCAGATCATCAACTCCCTGGACTTCGACGGCATGGGCTACGCCTTCCTGGTCAGCTCCGACGGTAAGATTCTGGTGCATCCAAACCAGGACTTGGTGATGAAAAGCCTGCGCGATGTATTCCCAAAAGACACTCCGCGCATCACCCAGGAGCTCAGCGAGGTTGAACTCGACGGCGTAACTCGCATGCTGACCTTCGCCCCGGTCAAAGGGCTGCCTGGCGTGACCTGGCATGTCGGCCTAAGCATCGACAAGAGCAAAGCCTATGCGATGCTTAGCACCTTCCGTACTTCGGCCATCATCGCCATGGTCATCGCGGTGGTCAGCATCATTTTCCTGCTCAGCTTGCTGATTCAGGTGCTGATGCGCCCCCTGAACATCATGGGCAAGGCCATGCAGGACATCGCCCAGGGCGAAGGTGACCTGACCAAACGCTTGGAAATTCATTCACAAGACGAATTTGGCCTGATGGCCGGCTCCTTCAACAAATTTGTCGAGCGTATTCACAGCTCGATCCGCGAAGTGTCCTCGACCACCAGCCGTCTCAACGAAGTGGCCAAACTGGTGGTCAACGCCTCAACGTCATCGATGGCCAACTCTGACGAACAGGCCAACCGCACCCACAGCGTGGCGGCGGCTATCAATGAGCTGGGCGCAGCCGCCCAAGAGATTGCCCGCAACGCCGCGCAAGCCTCGAATCAGGCATCCGATGCCCGTCATCTGGCCGAAGATGGCCGCGAGGTGGTGCAGAAGACCATCGTTGCCATGAGCGAACTGTCGGGCAAGATCAGCGCCTCGTGCAGCAACATCGAAAGCCTCAACGGTAAAACGGTGAATATCGGTCAGATTCTTGAGGTCATCAAAAGTATTTCCCAGCAAACCAACCTACTGGCCCTCAACGCCGCCATCGAGGCAGCCCGTGCTGGCGAGGCTGGTCGCGGTTTTGCCGTGGTCGCCGACGAAGTACGCAACCTCGCCCACCGCACCCAAGAGTCGGCACAGGAAATTCAGCAGATGATCGAGGAGTTGCAGGTTGGCTCGCGTGACTCGGTTATCACCATGACCGAAAGCCAGCGCTACAGCGAAGAGAGTGTGGAGATCGCTAACCAGGC
>NKIE01000691.1:0-301 GCA_002256055.1 Pseudomonas sp. PGPPP3
GTGTCTTATCAGACGGCTTGGCTGAAAGCCCACTATCCGTCGCCGTTTATGGCTGCGGTGCTGTCGGCGGATATGCACAACACCGACAAGGTCGTAACCCTGATCGAAGAGTGCCGCAGCATGAAGCTGCGCCTCGACGCGCCTGATGTGAACAACTCCGAGTTCAAGTTCACCGTGAATGACGACGGTCGGATTGTTTACGGCCTGGGCGCGATCAAGGGCGTGGGCGAGGGGCCGGTAGAGGCCATTGTCGAGTCGCGTCAGGACGGGCCGTTCAAGGACTTGTTCGATTTCTGCGCAC
>NKIE01000691.1:311-1353 GCA_002256055.1 Pseudomonas sp. PGPPP3
CGCCTTGGATCGTCTGGGGCCGTATTTCCATGACGAGCTCAAGGCCTATCAGGCCAATATCGACCGTAACCGCGCCGTGCTGCTGGCGGCCATGGATGAGGCGATTCAGGCCGCTGAACAGACCAGTCGCAGCCATGCCAGCGGCCATATGGATCTGTTTGGCGGGGTGTTTGCCGACGCTGAGGCGGATGTTTATGCCAACCACAAACGGGCCAAGGAGCTGTCACTCAAGGAGCGTTTGCGCGGCGAGAAGGAGACCTTGGGCCTGTATCTGACCGGTCACCCGATTGACGAGTACGAGGGCGAGATTCGCCGCTTCGCGCGCCAGCGCATCATCGACCTGAAGCCGGCTCGGGGTGATCAGACGGTAGCCGGTTTGATCGTCAACCTGCGGGTGATGAAGAACAAGAAGGGCGACAAGATGGGTTTCATCACCCTCGATGACCGCTCCGGGCGGATTGAGGCCTCGTTGTTTGCCGAGGCCTTCAATGCCGCCCAGGCTCTGTTGCAGACCGACGCCATGGTGGTGGTTGAAGGCGAGGTGAGTAACGACGACTTCTCTGGCGGCCTGCGCCTGCGCGCCAAGCGGGTGATGAGCCTGCAGGAGGCACGCACCGGTCTGGCCGAGAGCCTGCGTATCAAGGTGGCCAGCGAGATGCTCAAGGGCGATCGGTTGTCCTGGTTGGCCGAGTTATGTAAGCGCCACCGCGGCGAGTGCCCGGTGACCCTGGATTACACAGGCAGTGAGGCCAAGGCAGTGTTGCAGTTTGGCGATGCCTGGCGTATCGACCCGGCGGATGGCTTGATTCAGGCATTGCGTGACCAGTTCGGGCGCGACAACGTCTTTCTCAACTACCGCTGATGCCGAGGCGCCACTGGGCTGCCGGGCACCTGTTTTATCGGTTCGCGCTGTGCGCTTTATTATCGACCTGCTGGCTTCCGATCCTTTAAGGTAAGGGGCTAGCAGATACAGCTCCCCGGCCGCCTGGCCGTCGACGCAAGATGGACATTTATGAACCCGAATTTTCTCGATTTCGAACAG
>NKIE01000692.1 GCA_002256055.1 Pseudomonas sp. PGPPP3
CAAGGGGCTGCCGGTCAGCGTGCGTGGGGGAATTTTCGACGGATTGCAGGGCGCGGAGCTGAGCAAGGCCAGTGCAGAGCTGGGCATCGACTACCGGGTCTTGGCCCAGGACCCGGCGGAACGCTGGCAATTACCGCGCGCCGAGGTGCTACCGGTGACCTATATCGTCGGACCGGATGGCGTGCTGCGTGAGCGTTTGCTCGGCGAGCAAACTGCGGCCGGTTTGCAGGCGCGTTTGGCGCAGATTCGCGAGGGAGAACAATAGTGGCGCGTTTGTGTTGGCATGCCCTTGTCAGTGGTCGGGTGCAGGGCGTGGCGTATCGGCAGCACACCGATGAGCAGGCTCAGCGCCTGGATCTTGATGGCTGGGTGCGCAATCTGGATGACGGTCGGGTTGAAGTGCTGTTTGAGGGCGAGGCGGAGGCCGTGCAGGCGCTGGCAACATGGCTGGAGCAGGGGCCGTCAGCGGCTGAGGTGGCCGATGTCACGTTGAGTGAAATGCCGCTGCAGGGGTTGGCGGGTTTTATCGTACGGCGTTGAGCACTTGGCCTAATGCGGTGGTGTCAGGCGACGGCCACTGCATTAGGGGTAATGACCTACTCGTTGGCACCAGGGTCGGCGGCCAGGCGGCCGGCGTCTTTTTGCAGGTTCTGGATAAATTCCAGCTGCAGCTCAGGATCATTGCGGGTCAGCTCGATCAGGCTCTGCTCCAGTTCGCTGGCTTCTTCTTCCAGGCCCAGTTCGGCGAGGCGCTTGACCCGGTGTACCCACTCGGCCACGCCGCTGCCTTCCAGGTCGTCGTAGATCAGTCCGTGAGCTTCAACCAGCTTGCCGCGTAGCGCACGGCTGACAGCCAAGCTGGCTTCGGCCTGGGTGCCATCCTGCGGGTCGCTGACGCTGAGCTGTAGGGTGCCAACCTTGCTGATACCGGCTTGATCGGCAAACGGACTGTCGAGCAGGTTGAGTCGCAGCATGCCTTTACTGTCAGTGCTCAACTCGTAACTGTGTGCGCCGGACTTGACCGTGACGTTGCGTTCACTCCAGGGCAGGCTGGTGTACTCGGTACGCCGCTCAACTTGTTGTTCGTCAATGTTCGCCAGGTTCTGCTGCGAGCGGCCATGGGACTCGACGTTGATGAATGGATTGAGCCCGGCAAAGCCGTAGTCGAACCAGCCCTTGGTGGCGCTGTCTGGGACGTTGCCGAAGGTCAGGATGTTAGCGACGTTTGCACCTACACCGGCCACCACGGCGACGGCGCCAAGGGGGATTTCATAGAGTTTGCGCCACGCCTGGTAAGGGGTGTAACGGTCGTAATGACGGTTGACCTCAAACTCGGTCACGTCGAAGGTTTTC
>NKIE01000693.1 GCA_002256055.1 Pseudomonas sp. PGPPP3
TGGGGGGAATATTGGCGGGGGGTTATTTCAGCTCAGTTGCACAAATATAAAGCTTTTGTGACAGCGGAACTTTTCCAGGCAGTTGAAAAACAAGCGTTTTCGCCAACCTTTGGACGCATACAACCCTAATCATCGGCGCCTGAAACACCTAGGCCATCGACCTTACGAGGATCACTCTGGTTTTTCGGCTGAGCGCGCGAGGCGCTCGGCCAACGCATCCAGGTCGCTGATTTCGGCCTCCGGAAGCTGCTGCACAGCACGCTGGGTCAGGCGCAGCTGGCGGATAAAGCGCCGACAGTTGATGCACATGGCCAGATGAGTACGCACCGAAAAACGCTCGCGCAGGGTCAGTTGCCCATCGAGAAAATCACTCGAACGCAGCACGAGTTGTTTGCAGCTCAACATTGGCCGGTCTCCTCAAAGTGCTCCAGCGTGGCAAAAACCTTCAACCGGGCCCGATGCAGCAGCACCCGGACATTGGAGAGCGAGATGTCGAGAAGATTACAGATATCGTCCAGCTCCAACCCTTGGCGCTCGCGTAACAGCAAAACACTGTTCTGCAACTCCGAGAGACTCGCTAGGGTTTTATCCAAACACTCGCGCAGCTCGCTGGCGTTCAGCAAAGCCTCTGGCGAATCTTCATGCCACGCATGGGGTGCCAGTAGCCAGTGACCATCGGCAGAAAAGCGCTCATCGCCGACACTGCCATGGGGGGACGGCAGGTCATCCAGCAACACTTCACGACGGTTCTGTTTGAGGCGAGCCTTGGCCGTATTGGCCGTGATAGTGAGCAACCAGGTCTTGAGACTGGAGCGCTCCTGAAAACCGTGCAGATGGCGCACCACGGCTAGCCAGGCATCCTGCACCACCTCATCGGCGTTGCGGCTGCCGACAATGGCGTAAGCCACCGCCCGCATACCGCCCTGATAGGTCACCACCAACTCGCGAAACGCGCGCTGCTCGCCTGCCCGCAGGCGCGTGAGCAGCGCGCTGTCGGCGGGGTAATCCATCAACGCTTGCGCAGGATCACGCTGCCAATGGAGTAACCGGCACCGAAGGAACTGAGCTCGCCCAGGGCACCGCGCGGCAGATCATCCTGATTCTTGTGCAGGGCAATCACCGAACCGGCGGAACTGGTGTTGGCATAGGTATCGAGAATCACCGGCGCTTCGCTTGGCTCGGCGTCACGGCCCAGCAGCTTGCGGGTTATCAACAGGTTCATGTTGAGGTTGGCCTGGTGCAGCCAGAAGCGCTTGACGTCGCCGACGTTCAACTGGTTTTCCGCCAGGTGTGCGGCGATCAGCTCGGCCACCATCGGGCAGACATCGCGGAATACCTT
>NKIE01000007.1:0-9697 GCA_002256055.1 Pseudomonas sp. PGPPP3
AGCACGGCATAGTTCCAGTCGATATCGCCACCCAGGGACTTGCCACCCAGAGACGCCTGACTAACGCCCAGGTGATCCAGCAGCAAGTCGAACACCTCAATCATCCGCTCGGCCGAATAGACGCCATCGCGAGCCGGGCCGGTGAGGCCAAAGCCAGGCACGTCGAAACGAATCACCCGGTAGTCGGCGGCAAAGGCCGGCAGCCAGTCATCCCAAGTGTGCAACGAAGCCACAACGCCATGGATCAGCACCAGCACCGGCTTATTGCGGTCGCCTTCGTCACGGTAGTGAACATTGAAACCGCCCAGCTCGATAAACCGCGAACCGCTGTCCGGATGAGCGTAACGGTCCTTCAAGCCCGCCAGCGACAGCGAACCAAAACCCAGGCGCGCGACCCCGGCCGCCAATGGCGGTTGCAGGGCAGTTTGAGCGTTCGACATGCAAGCACCTCATCAGCACTATTGTTGTTATGAACGGCTATCAGAGCATGCACACCGCGTGCGCTGCGCCCAGCCGAAGGGTGTGTCGCTCAACCGACCAGACTGGCTTGAGGACACAACGAGGCGATCAACAGATCACCCAGCACCGCCTTGGCTCGTTCGATGTCCGCACGTTTGGCGGCACTACCAAGCAGCTCCAGCGAAGCGGCTTCCAGGGCCCATATCAACGCCCGATAGGTCAATGGATCACGCGCTGAATTTTGCTCGTGCAGCCGCTCGGTCAGCAGCTCGACCATTTCCAGGTGAGCGCGTTGCCGATGGGCCGCCAACGGCGAGTCGGCGCGCAACGCTTCCTCCTGCATCAGGCGAATGATCGGCCCTACGGCCAAGTGGTAATCGAAGAACAGCGACACCATGCTACGCAGCCAGGCCGGCGAACTGCCAGTGGCGTACTGCATGTCGCGAAAGCGCGCCAGCAACAACGAAACGGCAGTCTGGTAGATGCCTTCCAGCACATCCATTTTGTTGTTGAAGTACTTGTAGAAGGTGCGCCGCGACACCCTGGCAGCCGCCAGCAAATCATTCACCGTGGTCTCGGCCAGGCCTTTGCTGGCAAACACAGGAATCGCCGCCAACTGAATATTGGTGCGTTGCAGATGGCCAACCAACGGCCCCTCTGCCCCGCCATTTTGCTCGCGCGCCACCGCCCCGTAACCGCCCAGATCCTCGAATACCGCGCGCACCGCACCCGACTGCGCGCCATCCAGTTGCATCATTGCGTGCTCCCAACCAAGGCGCGGGTGACGGCGGTCATCGAGCTGGTTACTCTTGGCCTCGCCCTCACCCTCCGGACTGCTGATTGCCGATGAAGCTAACACGCCGCCTGCTCTGGCCGCTGGCCATCCTTTTGCTGGTTTTGAGCACACCCTTGCGTGCTGCCGAGCTGTTCTACCTCGGGGAGAAAATCCCCGACGTGCAGCGTCCGTGGAACAGCGCCGATTACCGACAAATGATTGCGGCCCTGGAGAAAATCGATAAGACCCAAGCCAATGCCTTGCCGCGCCGCAGCGGTGAATTTACCGGACCGATCTACCTGCGCCTGGTCAGCGAAGAAAACTTCAAGCCGCAGCTGAATATCTACGCACCGCTGGAACTGCGCCAGAACGAAGCTCGCGAGGTGCTGCTGCAACTCAAGGAGCTGATGCGCCTGTACTTTGATTTCAGCGCTAAGCAACAGCCTTACGGTGCCGAAGCGTTGGGTTTGATGACCTATTCGATGCGCCAGCAGGCGGTGCTGTTCACCCTCACCACCGAGTTCTGGACCACCCTTTCGCCCAACGAACAACGTAATCCAGTGCGCCTCAAAGGCCTGCAAGAAGCCAAGGCAGCTGCCGCCATGCTGACCGCAAGCGCCCTGGATTATCTGCAACTAAGCAAGCAGTTCAGCCGTGACGACCTGGTGTTATATGGCGCTGAACTGGCCAAGCAATTACCGGACTTGTTCGTTCACCTACCTGCCGCTGCGCGCCCGGAACTGCTGGCGCGAATCGAGCAACTGGCCGCCAGCCACAGCTACCCACAGGTGCGCAGCAGCCTCAGCGAACTTGTTCCGGTACTGACCGTGATACAGGCCGATGTCGACCGTCAGCAGGCTCAGCCGCTGCAGCAGAACTCCGCGCCCGCTGTGCACCTGGACCTATCGCCGCCCGAATCAGCTCAGTAAGCCGAGCGCCTTGGCCCGCGCCACCGCCTGGGTGCGCCGCTCAACATCAAGCTTGCTGTTGATGTGCCGGGCGTGGGTTTTCACCGTGTTCAGCGAGATAAACAAGCGCTCGCTGATTTCCTGATTTGAACAGCCCTGAGCAATCAACTGCAGCACGGCCAGCTCGCGGCTACTCAAAGCCTCACTCAGACTTGCCAGCTCCGGCGCCTCTGCCACCACGCTAGCTTGCGGCAATAGCTGTAGCAACGCTTCACGTTGCGGGCTCTCGGGCTGCAGCAGCAGCTGTTCGCGCAGCCACTGTGGCCGCTGCTCCAAGAGCTCGCGAAATGGCAATAAAGCACCGCCAGCGGCCCCCTCCAGGCAGCGCCCAAGCACCTCCTGCGCCTGCGGCTCGCGCCCCTGGGCCAGCAAAACTTGCAACAGATGTATCTGAACAATGCTGCCAAGCAAGTGCGCCCCAGCCTTCTCAACCTGTAGCAGCAGCGCACGCAAGCGCCGCTCGGCAGACTCCAGCAAACCCTGCTGACGCTCCAGAGCGGCCTGTTGCAACTCGATATGCAGCGGCAGTTGCGGATGGAACTCTGGCGCCGCTGCGCCCTGCTCGCCGCCATAGGTTTCGGCCAGGCGCGTCAGCCAGGCGGGCGCCAACTCCAGCTGACCTTGCAGCAACCACAGCTCGCATTTGACCAGGGTAATCATGGCCACATAGTAGATCGCCGGCACATCCCAGATATGCATCAACCGCTCGGCTTCGGCCAACTGGGCAAAGGCTTCCGGCAGCCGGCCGCTGCGCCCCTCAAGGCTGGCCAGCACGCAGTAACCAATCAGCACGCTGACATCGCGACAGGCGCGCGCCTCGTTGATCCCGGCCAGCAGTTTGAGACGTGCGGCCTCAGGCTGCAGCTGCAAACTGAGCAAGTAACCTTCGTACAACGTCAGCCGAGCCCGCGCTGCATACAGCCGCGTGGTCGGCAAATCAGCAAGGCGATTCAGACCCAGTCGCACTTCAGCCAAAGCGCGCCGCACTTCACCCCGTGCTTGCAGCACACGAGCGCGGTCGTAATAAGCAAGCCCTTCAAACAGTGGGTTGCCGATGCGCTGCGCCAACTCCAAACCCTCGCGATTGAAGCCCCGCGCGCGCCATAAATCCCCATCAACAACCGCCAGGTTGGCCAGGGTCGACAGACACATCAAACGCAGACCAAAGTGTTCGGCAGCCAGGCTCGCCAGAGCTTCAGCGCTGTACTGCTCCGCCAGCGCCACCTGACCGCGACCTCGGGCTATCACGCCGGACAACGCCAGCCAGCGGGCCAGCAAGTCCTGCTGAGCACTGGCAGTGGGCGCCGGCAAAAAACGCTCAAGCTGGGCAGCCAGGTCTTCGGCGGCATCCAGCTGACAGGCCAACACCAGCGCCCAGCTGTAAATCATGATCAGCCGCGGCGTGCTGCTCAAAAGACTATCGGGCAGGTCCATCTTCCAGCGCAGCAACATGCCGACGTTCTGCTCGGCCAACAACTGCTCTTCGGACAGCCCTTGCACCAGGCTGGCGGCCACGTCGGGCTGACCGGCGAATAGAGCCTGTTCTACTGCTTCATGCAGCAGCCCCTGGGCACGGAACCAACGGCAGGCACGCAAGTGCAGGCTGGCTTGTGGCACGCTCAAGGGCGGGCGGGCGCGGAGTAAATCGGAAAACAGGTGGTGATAACGGAACCAATGCCCCTGCTCGTCCAACGGCACCAGAAACACTTGATTGCTCTGCAACTGGCGCAAGATCTCAGCGCTGTCGTGACTGTCACGCAGGGCATCGCACAACTCGGCGCAAAAACGCTCCATGCAGGCGGTTTCATAGAGGAAGGCCTGCACTTCCGGGGTTTGCCGCTCGATCACCTCATCCAGCAGATAGTCTCGCACCAACCCTTCAGCACCATGCACCGCCCGCGTGCAGCTGTTGTTCTGCCCATCCGTGTCAGTCAGCAACCACAGGCGCAGACCGGCTACCCAGCCTTCACTGCGCAGCAGCAGATTATCGAGACTGTCCTGCGGCACGTGCACATCCTGGCGATCAACCAGCTCGCGGCTTTCGCCTTCGGTCAGGCGCAAGTCCTGCTCGGTCAACTCAAGCAATTGTTGTGACAAGCGCAGGCGCGCCAGGTGCCAGTCCGGCCGCTGACGACTGGTCACTAACAGGTGTATGCCGACGGGCAAATGATTAAGAAAGAACTGCAGACAACGGTCTAGCACGGCGCCTTGGGCCAGGTGATAGTCATCCAGCACCACTAACACGGGGGTACGTGGATTGAGCTGCTCCGCCATCTCGTCGAGCACACCATCCAGCCACTCTTCATAGGCAAAGGGCTGGTGACGCTGGCGTATTTTCAGCAGGCCCATGGCCTCATCACCCAGGCCAGGGAAAAACTGTCGCAAACCATCCAGTAACCGCTCAAGAAAGCGCCCTGGATCACTGTCCCGGCGACTCAGCCCCAGCCACAGGCTGCGCCAGTTGGCGGGCAACTGCTGACAAAACTCGCTCGCCAGAGAGCTCTTGCCGAAGCCGGCCGGAGCCGTAAGCAGCAATAGACGACCTTGCAAACCCTGGTTCAGACGCGCACACAGGCGCGGCCTGGACACATAACCCAAGGGCAGCGGCGGGCGAAAAAACCGTCCATCCGCCCCTTCATCAGGAGCACTTTCGGCAGCGTTGGAGCGAGAAAAATCCATCATCTCTGGGTGTCTGGCCTGTAGGCAGCAGTGCGGACATGCGACGCTGCGCAGCCTAGCCCCTTGTGCACGGCATTTGAAGCCCCTTTATAGCAGGCAATAAAAAACCGGCCCGTAGGCCGGTTCTCTTACGCGTAAAACGGTGTGCTTAGCGCACGCCTTCCTGACGCAGTGCTGCCGGAGTGTAATCAGCTTCCGAAGCGGTGTAGTTGAAGTCGTAGGCTTGCTTCTCCTCGTTCTTCATACCCAGCGCCAGGTAACGACCGGACAACAGGTCATACAGGGTTTCCACGGCATACCACGGTACTTGCTTGTCGTAGTAGTACTGGGAGTGAGCTTCAGCTACGCGCCACAGGGTACCGCGGCCGTCGTAGTGGTCCGCTTGGGCCACTTGCCAGGTATCTTCGTCGATGTAGAAATCACGTTTGGCGTAGATGTGACGCTCACCCGGCTTCAGGGTGGCAACCACATGCCAGACACGGTGCAACTCGTAACGGGTCAGATCCTGATTGATGTGGCCAGCCTTGATGATTTCGTCGTACTTCAGCTTCGGCGAATCCAGACGGTAGCTGTTGTAAGGAATGTAGATTTCCTTTTTGCCTTCCAGCTTCCACTCGTAGCGGTCTGGTGAACCGTTGTACAAGTCAAAGTTGTCGGAAGTACGCAGACCATCGGAAGCGGTGCCTGGGCCGTCATAGGACACCTGTGGCGCACGACGTACACGACGCTGACCGGCGTTGTACAACCACGCCAGACGCGGCTCTTTAACCTGATCGAGAGTCTCGTGTACCAGCAACACACCACCGGCCAGACGCGACGGCGCAGTTACGCGCTGCTTGAAGTAGAACAACACGTTGCTTGGCTTGCTCGCGTCGTAGTCTTTCAGAGCGCTACGGAAGGTGAACTCGTCTTCGAAAGACACCATCGAGTAAGAGCCATTCGGCTGCGGAGTTGCCTGGTTGACCAAACGACGCACGCTGCCACCGCGATAGCGGGTGATCTGGTTCCAGATCGCCTCAACACCGTTCTGCGGAATCGGGAACGGGTAAGCCAGGGTGAAGTCGGCCAGACCGTTACCGCCCTGAACCAGGGTGGTCTTGGTGGCGTTGGCTTTAGCCGCAGCTGCAACGGATGCTGGCACGCTGGCCGAACGGTGAGTCGGGAATACCGGGATCTTGTAGCTGGTAGGGTAACGTTTGAACATCGCCAGCTGGCCTGGGGTCAGCTTGTCTTTGTACTGGTCGACGTTCTGCGCAGTGATGGTGAACAGCGCAGTCTCATTGGCGAACGGATCAGCCAGGAAGCCCTTGGCATCAACAGCGCCGGCATTCTGCGGCAGGCCGCCGGTCCACTCAGGGATAGTGCCATCGGCATTGCCAGCTTTCTCGGCGCCCAACGGGGTCAGGGTGGTGCCGAGCTTGGCGGCTTGATCAGCCGAAACAGCGGCCATCACGCTGGTGGCCAGCAACGACAGGGCCAACACACCAGTCTGTAGCAGGTTTTTAGTGGTCATCATGTTCATATATTCCTTGAAGATTCCTGTTCGCTTAGAAGTTCACGCCAACGCTGAGCGCAAGGAAGTCGCGGTCGATCGAAGTGTTGTACTTGCCACCAAAGAAATCGGTGTAAGCAACGCTCGCGGTGTAAGTGTTCTGGTATTCAGCATCCAGGCCCAAGCTGACAGCCTTGGCATCTTCAGTGAACAAACCATTGGCACCATAACCATCAACGTCGTGGGACCAAGCTACGTTCGGCTTGAGGTTTACCCCGGCAAATACATCTGGGTATTCCCAGATGGCACGAGCGCGATAGCCCCAAGAGGTGGCAGTTGCGAAGCCGTCATCTTCACAGTATTTGCTGACGTTCTCGGCAGTCGCGCTACCCAGCGTATTGGCGTTAAGCGCCTTGCACGTCGGCATACCGCTAATTGTCCCAGCCAACGGCCCTGGACCGAAGACAGGATCACGACCGTAACGAACCTCATCAGAGCTTTCCAAGCCACCAATGTGACTTACACCAATTTCACCTACCAAGGTCAGACGGGAAGCGCCCATGACCTGATCGAAGAAGTGGGTAAAGGTGGTCTGCAACTGGGTGATTTCCTTGCGGTTATAACCATGCAACTGCTGACCGGCCTGGCCATTCAACAGCGAAGCATTGTCATAGGGTTTAACCGCACCGAGAGGCGTAGTAATTGAAATTGCATCCAGACCGGCATAGAGAATATCGGTGCTATTAATCTGAACAGGTGCGTTAGGACGGTAGCTGACCTCACCACTCCAGGCAGTACCGGTTGGCAACGTGCTGGAGAAGCTCACACCATAGAGTTGAATATCCTCGGGATACTCCATGAAGTAGCCGCCATTACCGGCACCGGCGGCCGCGGCAAGACTTGATGCGGCGGAAAGTTTCGCGAGCGAAAAACCACCAGCATTGGCCGCACCAGATGCAACGGCATTAATAGTCGCCTGAGCTTGGGCGCTTGCGCCCTGACCGCTGAAGATCGGCGCACGGCTGTGGTAGTTCATGAAATACGCGCCGAACTCGGTATCCAACGGTTCGAAGAAGTAACGGAAGGCCGTACCAAACTGCCCAGAATCGCGTGCATCCTTATCGCCGTAGCGGCGCACGACAATACCCTCGTTCCAAGGGGAAGCTGTAACGTCATATGCAGTTCCCGGCAATGCACCATTTACTGCTGCAATCGATGCAGGATTACTAGAGAGCACCGCCAGATTCTGCGTACAACCATCAGCCGCGATATCCGCCTGAGAGAAAAAAGTACCGCAGTTATCAACTACTGTCTGATCCCACTCCAGCTGATAGAAGGCTTCAGCTGAGAGATTCTCGGTCAAACTTTGCTGCACAAAAAACATATTGACCGGAATCAAACCCTCTTTGACTTCGGCGCCTGGACGACGGAATGCAGACACGTCAACCGGATTGACCGCGTTGATGCTGTTCTGAATAAAGGTACTCTCGCCCCAGCTTACAACCTGCTTACCCAAACGAACCGAACCCGGTTGCTCAGCGATGTCGTAGTTGTGATAGATAAAGGCATCGAGAATTTGCGCACCCGAAGACTGCGCGCCCTCTTTACGACCATGGTCATCGATATCCTTGAACAGACGGCTTTCGTCCTTCAGTTCAAAGTCATACCAATACTTGCCGCGCACGAAAGCACCTGTATCGCCGTACTTCAGCTCAAGGTCATGAATACCTTTGAAGATTTTCGAAAAGGTTTCACCCTTTTTGAAGTTCATGTGCGCATCGTCGGAGGTTTGCGACAGGCCTTTGCCGCCGTTGTTTTTACCGATTAGATCCGGATCGGCGCCACGCATCGACCAGCTCGCACCGACAGACAACGAAGAGTCGAGCTGACCTTCAATCTCGCCAACATTGAAATTAACCGCGAATGCCGGGGTGGCGAGTGCGGAAGCCAGGCTGACGGCCATTGGCAGCTTTGCCAGACGCCAGAAGTTTCTTGTTGTTGTCATCGACTCTACTCCATGTGCTTTTTGTTATGGATGCTGCGGACTATAGCCAGCAGTCGGTACCGCTTGATCCCTCGAAAGGGTGATTTGCACCCTGCAAACACTCTGGCTCGCAGGTTTCGCCAAGGCAGTCACAACGCCAACCCCGCGCGGTGCGACTGCAGAACAGCAATTTACAAGCCAAACGCTTGTTTGACCGCCCAGTCACACCGACAAGGTGCGACTGCCGCGACTTAGAGGGTCGACAGGAAAGCGCTGCCAGCCGCCTGCCACTGGGCGATATCCAGGCGAATACGTTTCTTATCGAGCTTGCCGACACTGGTCTTGGGAATATCGGTAACAAGCGCGATCTGCGTGGGAATGGCCCACTTGTTGATATGCCCTTGCTCAACGAAAGGCTTGAGGTGTTCCTTCAAGCCACGCGCTTCAAGCTCGGCGCCCTCACGCAGAACCAGCAAGGCAAACGGCCGCTCACCCCACTGCGGATCGGCGATACCGACCACAGCAACTTCCCGCACCGCCGGATGACGACTGATCAAATCTTCGAGTTCTAACGAGGAAATCCACTCACCACCAGTCTTGATCACATCCTTGATGCGGTCACGAATATCGATAAAGCCCATGCCATCCAAGGTGGCCACATCACCGGTGTGCAGCCAGCCGTGCTCCCAGAGTTCCTCGCCCTTCTGCGGCTCGCGGTAATAGCCTTGAGTCAGCCAAGGGGCACGCAGTACCAGCTCGCCCTGGGCTTCGCCGTCGTGCGGCAGAAAGCGCCCGTCAGCCGTCATGATCGCCGTCTCGACCATCGGCACCGGCACACCGGCCTTGATCCGGTAGGTGGTGCGCTCATCTTCGCTCCCCGCCAGCAACTCTTCGTTGATATGGGCGCAGGAGATCAGCGGGCAGGTTTCCGACATGCCATAGGCGGCTGTCAGTTGAATACCGCGAACCTTGGAAGCCTCGTACAGCGAGCGATTCAAGGCACTGCCGCCAATGATCAGCTTCCAGCCGCCAAAATCGACGCCGGCCGCGCCCTTGGCATTGAGGATCATCTGCAGGATGGTCGGTACGCAGTGGGAAAAGGTCACCTTCTCGCGCTTCCACAGGTCCACCAGCAACTCGGGATCGTAGCGCCCCGGATAAACTTGCTTGACCCCCAGCATGGTCGCTACATAGGGCAGGCCCCAGGCGTGCACATGGAACATCGGGGTGATCGGCATATAGACATCATCGGTGCCCATCAGGCGAATGCTGTCGAGGCTACCCACGGTCGCCGCCGCCGCCAACGCCGCCAAGGTCTAGGCTCTTTCAATGATTGCGCC
>NKIE01000007.1:9707-15527 GCA_002256055.1 Pseudomonas sp. PGPPP3
GAAGTAAACACCCTTAGGGTTACCAGTAGTGCCGGGGGGGTAAAAGGTGGTGGCCACCGAATTTTCGTCAAAGTCGGCAAAGGCATAGCTGCTGGCAGCGGCGGCCAACAGGTTTTCATACTCGCCGACCAACCCCGGAAGATCGGCGGTTTTGTCTTCGGCGTCGGTCAACAGCAAGGTCTTTTCGACCGTGGTCAATTGGCTGGCAATGCTGTTGTAGAGCGGAACAAACTCACTGTTCACCAGCACGAGTTTGTCGTCGGCGTGATTCATGGTGTAGAGAATCTGGTCGGCCGACAGGCGAATGTTGATGGTGTGCAGTACCGCGCCAATCATCGGGATGGCGAACATGCACTCCAGATAACGGTGGCTGTCCCAGTCCATCACTGCAACCGTATCACCGGCACGCACGCCGGCCTCAGTCAGGACATTGGCCAGACGTGCCACTCGCTCGTTGAAAGTGGCGTAGCTGTAACGCAACTGGTCGCGGTAAACGATCTCGCGGGTGCGCTCATAACGGCTGCCCGACAGCAGCAGGCTCTTGATCAGCAAGGGATACTGGTAGGCATTGGGCGCCGACGGGATGATTCGGGTCTGCAACATGGGAGTACCTGCACGCATTGTTTTTATGACTGGCGGCAGTCTAGGACGCGGCGCTTACCGACAAATCAGCCAAAAGAATGATTTGCCCGATGACTCTTCAGCCACTTCCAGTCACGCGATAGAATAAAAGCCCTTGGCCGGTCGCGGCCGATCATCCTCAGAGGTAGTTTGTGATGTCCGATATCGTCATCGTCAGCGGCGCCCGCACCCCCATGGGCGGTTTCCAGGGCAGCCTGTCCAGTGTTCCGGCCGTTGAACTGGGCGCCATCGCCATCCGCGAAGCGGTTGCTCGCGCCGGCATTCAACCTGGCGATGTAGAAGAAGTGATCATGGGTTGCGTACTGCCCGCCGGCCTCAAGCAGGGCCCAGCACGCCAGGCAGCCCTGGGTGCCGGCTTGCCGAGCGCTGCCGGCTGCACCACCGTCAACAAACTCTGTGGCTCGGGAATGAAAGCTGTAATGCTGGCCCACGATGCCCTCAAAGCCGGCAGCAACAGCGTAATGGTCGCCGGCGGCATGGAAAGCATGTCCAACGCGCCATACATCCTGGAGAAAGCCCGCACAGGTCTGCGTATGGGGCATGGCGAGATCAAGGACCACATGTTCCTCGACGGCCTCGAAGATGCCCGCACGGGCCGCCTGATGGGTTCTTTTGCCCAGGAAACCGCGGACCAGTACGGCATCAGCCGCGAAGAAATGGACGCCTACGCCATCGAATCGCTGAAGCGCGCGCAGAACGCCATCAGCAGCGGCGTGCTCGCCAGTGAAATCGTTCCGGTGACCGTCAGCAGCCGTAAAGGTGAGGTTGTGGTCAAGGATGACGAGCAGCCACTGAACGCCAACCTGGAGAAAATTCCAGGACTCAAGCCTGCCTTCCGCAAAGACGGCACCATCACCGCTGCCAACGCCAGTTCGATCTCCGACGGTGCCAGCGCCCTGGTGCTGATGACCGCCGAAGAAGCTGCCAAGCGTGGCCTTAAGCCACTGGCCAAGATCGTCGCCCACGCCACCCAGAGTCAGGACCCGAGCGAGTTCACCATCGCCCCGATCGGCGCTATGACCAACCTGCTGAAAAAGGCCGGCTGGGACAAGAACGACGTGGACCTGTTCGAGATCAACGAAGCCTTCGCGATGGTGACCATGCTGGCCATGCGTGAACATGGTCTGGATCACGCCAAGGTCAACGTCTACGGCGGCGCCTGCGCCCAGGGCCACCCTGTAGGGTCTACCGGTTCACGCATCATCGTCACCCTGATCAACGCCCTGCAACGCACCGGCGGCAAGCGGGGCGTGGCCTCGCTGTGCATCGGCGGTGGTGAAGCTACTGCGGTGGCCATTGAGCTGATCTAAATCTCACGCGCAATAAAAAGCCCCGACTCGTTCGGGGCTTTTTTATAAGCAAAAATCATCGACTACCACACCTCAAGACTTCAGCCCCTGGGACAGACCGAACATCAGCAGGAGCAAATCCTGATCAGGCTGCACCTGCGCCTCTGCTCCGGCGTTAATCGGCAACCGACAATACTCCTGACCACTCAAACCACTCAGCACTGCAGGCGCAGGCTCACTCCAGGCCATTGCGGCAAATGACGTTATGCCCAGCGCACCGGCGAGAAAAAAACCTCGCGCAATTTCTAGCTTCATTATCTCAACCCCTTGAAAGCGCTGCCAAACGCTGCTTCATAACCATAGATGAATGCTCGCCACTGCAAATCAGACCACGACGAACGGCGTTTTAACTGCTCAATATCATGCTGTGCGGCCTGGGCCACCGTGAAACGCTGCCGGCTTTTCTCTAGATCAAGTAACGCGACCTCTACATCCTCGCCCTGCACCCGCACAAAAATATGCTTCATGCGTAAACAGCCGTGCTGCCAGCGCCCTCGATTGAAACGTGCAATGCAAGCACCAAGCTCCTGCAAAATCCGCTGATGCAAGACCTCGCCCCACAGCTGCTCATCACCACGTGCGTAACACTCTTCAAGGCTGCTAAAGCCCTCAAGCGCCTCTGTAACCAACAATGCCTGCCATACACCCGCGACCTTGCGGCAATGGGCATATACCACCTTCGGTACCGTGACTTTGAGTGCCGTGCAGGCCTGTAACACGTCACGCTCACGCATGGCAGTGGGATAACCCAAGGGGTAACGTAACGAGTAGTAGGTATGTGCCACCTGCTGCTTGCAATACAACACACCGCCACTCGCCGTAAGCACGCGTTTCACCCCGCTCTCGCCGCCGCGACGAATATTCGGCGGCTCCACCCACTCCCCCGGCAACGCCAGCCACTGATCAAAAGCATCCTGCGGTTCAATCTTCAGCAATACATTGACATCGGCCAGCATAAAATCGTTCCTAGCAGCAGGTAATTAGGTGCGTTGGGGCGAGCATAACAACATCGACATGGCTCAGAAACGCACCTGTTCCGAAGCCAAAATCACCTGAAAGCGACAACCACTAGGCTCCATAGCAGTCAGTTCGACGCTCCAGCCCTGACTGACACAGATGCGCCTGACCAGTGATAGCCCAAGCCCCAAACCATCACCCCGTTGTTCGCCGCCTCGGACAAACGGCTGAAACATAGCCTCACGCTCGCTTTCGGGGATGCCCACACCCGTGTCCTCAACGGTAAAGCCGTGCTCATCGACCCGCAGGGTAATTTGCCCGCTACTGGTGTAGTGCCAGGCGTTGCGCAACAAATTGCCCAGCACCGTACGCAGAAACACCGCGTGATAACGCTGAGTACCTGTAATACTCTGCTCATAGATGAACCGCAGCCCCTTGCTCTCCATGGGCTGGCGCCATTGCTGGGCGAGCTCATCGGCGACAACCGCCAAGGTACTTTGCGCAGCCATGGCCGCGGCATCGCCCTGATCACGCGCCAGCAGCAAAAAGGTCTGTACCAATTCGCGCATTTCTTCACTGGCACGGGCAATACGCTGCACCTGAGCGCGCCCACGGGTATCCAGCGATGGGTTTTCCTGCAACAGCTCGCACGAGCTGGCCAGCACCATCAATGGCGTGCGCAGTTCGTGACTGACATCGCTGGTAAACAACTGCTCACGCTTGAGTGCATGGCGCAACATGCCCAACGCATCGTCAAACGCCGATGCCAACTGGCCGACTTCGTCATTGGCATAATCAAGCGCCAGCGCAGGAGCAAGGGCAAGCAACTGCTCTGGCTGACGCACCTGCTGGGCCAAACGCACCACCGGCTCAATTACCTTGCGCGCCAGTAACCGCCCCAACAGCATGGACAGGCCAAGGCTGACAATAAAGCCCACCAACACCACCGAGTAGAGGGCCTGCTCTCGGTCTTCGAAATCACTCTGATCTTGCAGCAATACGTATTTGCGCCCTTCTATCTCGCGCACGAACGCATGGTAGGCATGCTTGCCATGGAACACCTCCTGAAAGCCTGGCGGCACGCTCTGCAGATAAGACGGTAAGGCAAAACGCCCTGGACCATCGGTGAAGTGAAACAACTGATCAGGCTGAGGCTTGTGCCGCCAGTCATCCACCGTATCCATCAACAACAAGCGATCTAAATCACCGCGCAAAACCCCGGAGAGCAGTCGCTCCTCCATGACGTGCACAGCCTTGACGATACTCAAACCAAAAACGCCGCCGACCAGCAGCGTCATCAGTACGAAGGCGATCACAATCCGTTGCGACAGGCCCTGTTTAAACTCCATCGGCGATCTCCGCCAGGCGATAACCAACACCATGCAAGGTCTGCAGCAGTGGGCGCGGGAAGGGCTTATCGATCACCTGACGCAATTGATGAATGTGGCTGCGCAAGCTGTCGCTGTCCGGACAGTCGTCGCCCCAGAGAGCCTCTTCAAGGACCTCGCGGCGCAGCACATGGGGGCTTTTCTGCATCAACACGGCCAGCAGCTTCAACCCCACCGGGTTGAGCTTGAGCAAGCGCCCAGCCCGGGTGACCTCCAGCGTATCGAGGTCATAGGTCAGGTCGGCGACCTGTAAACAGCGCTTGCCGCCGCCCTGGGCGCGGCGCAATACCGCCTCGATACGCGCGGTCAATTCGGACAATGCGAAAGGTTTGACCAGGTAGTCGTCGGCACCGGCCTTAAAGCCCTGTAGACGGTCATCCAACTGATCGCGGGCGGTTAGCATGATCACCGGAGTTTCCCGGCGGGCGTCCTCACGCAAGCGTCGGCACAAGGTATAGCCATCCAACCCGGGCAGCATCACATCCAAAACAATCAGGTCGTAGTGCTCGGTTGCCGCCAAGTGCAGGCCGGACAAACCATCCTGTGCGCAATCGACGCTGTAGCCCTTCATGTCCAAGTAATCGGCCAGGTTGGCCAGAATGTCGCGATTATCTTCAACCAACAGAATGCGCATGGGCTCCCCCTTTGTCTTCGCCCACTTTCGGCGAGCCAGCTTAAGTACAACTTAAAGGTTCTGACAGAATTTTCACACTCAGCAAACACAGCCTCGACACGCCCTGCAGCAGAGTGTCAAAGCCCCTGTATCTGGGTGCATACCATGGCATTGCACGGGTGAAAAACTCGTCGCCCCGTCAATCGCAGCAACCTGCACCTTCAACCGAGTGGAACCCGGCATGCCCTTTTCTACCGCCCATTCACACCCACTGAACCTCTGGCTATGCCTGGCCTTGCCACTGCTGCTGATGGCGCTGCTGCTTGTGTTACCTACCACCGGTATCGATTTCGCTATCACCCAGTACTTCTACACCCCTGGGGTAGGTTTTGCCGGCAAGCACAGTTACCTGCTGGAAAACATCCTGCATGAGCGCGCCAAACAGGTCGTCATTTTGCTGGGCCTGCTGGCACTGGCGGGCCTGATTACCAGTTTCTTCTATCGTCCCTGGCACTGGCTGCGCCTGCCACTGGGCTATCTGGTACTGTCCATCAGCCTGTCATCCAGCGTCGTCACGCCCCTCAAGGTGGTAACCGGCGTGCACTGCCCCTGGGACCTCGCCGAGTTCGGCGGCAGCGAAACCTTCACCCCATTACTCAGTGCTCGCGCGCCCACTGAACACCCCGGCAAATGCTGGCCAGGCGGGCACGCCAGCAGCGGTTTCATCTTCTTCGCCCTGTATTTTGTCCTGCGTGATCGACGCCCGCGCCTGGCCAAAGCGGCTCTGGTTTTTGCCCTTGCATTAGGCAGTCTGCTCTCCATCGGCCGTGTCATGCAGGGTGCGCACTTTCTCTCGCACAACGTCTGGACC
>NKIE01000007.1:15537-17192 GCA_002256055.1 Pseudomonas sp. PGPPP3
ACCGCCTTATTCGACAGTAGTCATGCCCTGGGTTTTTATCACCTGCTGCTCTATCACCCGCAGCCAAAAAACCCTGAGCAACTGGTACCAGACGCCGTTCGAGACAACTAAGCCCCCCTCAAACAGATAATTCCAGGCATAAAAAAGCCCCGGCCAAGGCCGGGGCTTTTTTTCAGGTCAGCTGGCCTGGATGAATTACATCATCCCGCCCATGCCACCCATGCCGCCCATGTCTGGCATACCGCCAGCAGCCGGCTTGTCGTCAGCGATTTCAGCAATCATCGCTTCGGTGGTGATCATCAAGCTGGCGATCGAGGCCGCGGCCTGCAGAGCAGAACGCGTCACTTTAGCCGGGTCGAGGATACCCATTTCGATCATGTCGCCGTACTCGCCGGTAGCAGCGTTGTAACCGTAGTTACCCGAACCCTGCTTGACCTTGTCGACCACTACGCTTGGCTCGTCACCGCAGTTGGCAACGATCTGACGCAGCGGTGCTTCAACCGCACGACGCAGCAGAGTGATACCCACGTCCTGGTCAGCGTTGTCGCCTTTCAGTTCGCTGATCGCCTGCAGAGCACCTTCAACGCGGGCTTTCTTCTCTTTCATTTCCACTTCGGAACCGGCGCCAACCTTGATCACGGCAACACCGCCAGCCAGTTTGGCCAGACGCTCTTGCAGCTTCTCTTTGTCGTAGTCGGACGAAGTGTCTTCGATCTGCTTACGGATCTGCAGAACGCGAGCTTCGATATCAGCCTGAACGCCAGCACCGTCGATGATGGTGGTGTTTTCTTTGCTGAGGATCACGCGCTTGGCGTTGCCCAGGTGCTCCAGAGTGGCGCTTTCCAGGCTCAGACCGATCTCTTCGGAGATAACGGTACCACCAGTCAGGACAGCGATGTCCTGCAGCATGGCCTTGCGACGGTCGCCGAAGCCCGGTGCTTTAACAGCAGCGCGCATGTTGTTCACAACCAGCGTCGCCAGGGCTTCGCCTTCAACGTCTTCAGCCACGATCAGCAGCGGACGGCCGGATTTGGCCACAGCTTCCAGAACTGGCAGCAGTTCACGGATGTTGGAGATCTTCTTGTCAACCAGCAGGATCAGCGGGCCGTCGAGCTCGGCAACCATGGTGTCCGGCTTGTTGATGAAGTACGGAGACAGATAGCCACGGTCGAACTGCATGCCTTCAACAACCGACAGTTCGTTTTCCAGGCCCGAGCCTTCTTCAACGGTGATCACGCCTTCTTTACCGACTTTTTCCATCGCTTCGGCAATGATGTCGCCGATGGAGCTGTCGGAGTTGGCCGAGATAGTGCCAACCTGGGCAATGGCTTTGGTGTCAGCGCATGGCTTGGACTGGGCTTTGAGCTGAGCAACGATGGCGATGGTCGCCTTGTCGATGCCGCGCTTCAGGTCCATCGGATTCATGCCGGCAGCAACGGCTTTCAGGCCTTCGTTGACGATCGACTGAGCCAGAACGGTGGCAGTGGTGGTGCCGTCGCCAGCGTCGTCGTTGGCACGCGAAGCCACGTCTTTAACCAACTGGGCGCCCATGTTTTCGAAGCGATCTTTCAGCTCGATTTCTTTGGCAACGGAAACGCCGTCCTTGGTGATGGTCGGAGCGCCGTAGCTCTTCTCGATGATCACGTTACGGCCTT
>NKIE01000007.1:17202-21804 GCA_002256055.1 Pseudomonas sp. PGPPP3
GCCGTCCTTGGTGATGGTCGGAGCGCCGTAGCTCTTCTCGATGATCACGTTACGGCCTTTTGGGCCCAGGGTCGCTTTTACCGCGTCAGCCAGGACGTTAACGCCAGCCAGCATTTTCTTGCGGGCGGAGTCGCCAAATTTAACTTCTTTTGCAGCCATGATCGGTATTCCTCAATTCGTTTCGTAGAACAGAATTCGTGGCGCCGGTGCGCCGATGTACTCGCTGCTTAAACGCAGCGACTACTTATTAGCCTTCAACTACGGCCAAGATTTCGCTTTCGCTCATCACCAGCAGGTCTTCACCGTCAACTTTGATGGTGTTGCTGCCGGAGTAAGGGCCGAACACAACCTTGTCACCCACTTTCACGGCCGGAGCGCGCACTTCACCGTTGTCCAGCACTTTGCCGGTACCAACAGCCAGAATCTCGCCACGGTTTGGCTTTTCGGCAGCCGAACCTGGCAGCACGATGCCGCCTGCGGTTTTCGATTCTTCTTCGCTACGACGGATAACAACGCGGTCATGCAGAGGACGAAGCTTCATTGTCGATTCTCTCCCAAGAGGTAGTTTTTATTCAGCCGGTGCAGTCACCGACGGGTTAGCAAAGCCGGACTAGCCGGTTGCGATTCGCCAGGCGAACCGCAGAAATTCACGGTCGAGGAGCACAAACCCCTCGCGCTGCAAGCTACATGAGGTCGCTGCGCGATATTTCAAGGGTACTGGTGGTTTTTTTACGAATCGCGGTGCTCGAATTCACCTTCAATCACGTTCGGCCGAGTTGGCCCCGAGCGAGCTTGAAGGTCATCGGCAAAGGCGCGCTGGCGCAGGGCCTGCTCGGCCACCCGCTGCCGCACCTTGCCGACCAGCAAGCGCCGGGTGAAGGGGATCAGGCAGAGCACCCCGAACACATCACTGATAAACCCCGGCAACAGCAGCAAGCCGCCACCCACGGCAATCAGCAAGCCTTCCAGCACTTCCTGCTCAGGCAATTCGCCCCGGGCCAGTTTTTCCCGAGCGCGCCACGCGGTGGCAATGCCCGCCACCCGCAGCAGCACACTGCCGAGCACGGCGGTGGCGATTACCAGGAACAAGGTCGGCAACACGCCAATGGCACTGCCCACCTGAATTAGTACCGCCAGTTCAATCAGCGGAAACAACAGAAATAAAAACAGAAACGCGCGCATTAACAATTCCTTCAAAGGAAGAATGACTTCCGACCTCTTAGAGATAAGGGGCCGCTTGGCTTAATTCAAGCGTCAACCTCACCAGCGGTCGGCCAATACTCGGCGCGAGCCAGTTGCACCAAGGCCTGGCGCACTTCCGCCGGGGTGTTACAGGATGTTGGCAACGCCAGCCAATGCACACTCTGGCCAATGCGCAGGTGCATACCTTCACTGTCGAGGCCTACCAGTTGCGCGGGCACCTCGCTCGGCAAGCCATTGAGGGCCACATAATGGGCGATGGCCGCGGCATGATCGGCATTCATATGTTCAAGCATGCCCTGCTCCAGCGCACCGGCAAAGGGATTGGCCAGCGCCACCTGATCGAACCAGTGAATCGCGCCAAAACCGCCGATATAACGCCAGCGCACCGGCTGCAGGCACCAGAAATCGAAGTCGTGCACCCGGTGATAGTCCTGCGACGCCGGGAAATAGCGGTAATAGCGCGCGGCCGCCGCGTCGATTTCCGCAGCATCCTGCAATTGCCGCGCTTCGGCCAGCAGGGTCAAGCGGCCGACTGCCTGGACATCATGGGCTCCGCGCTCGCCAACCAGCAACGAACACTTGGGCTGCATCTGCAGGTTGTGGGTGTGCTGGGCAATCCGGCTAATCAGCAGCAACGGCTGCCCGTGGGCATCCAGGCAGTAAGGCACCACAGAGCCGAAGGGGAAGCCCGGCATCGCCTTGGAATGGGTGGAAAGTACCCCGTGGTATTCCTTGAGCAGCAATTCTCGGGCATGCTTGGTTGCCTTAACGCTCAACTTGTGACTCCTCGTACAGAATTCGTCATAAACGGACAGGCGCCTGGAACTTTGGTTCTGCGGTACCTACGGGGCAATATCGAACCACCTTTGAGGGGATCAACCTATGCAACTGCAAGACAAGGTCATCATCATCACTGGCGGCTGCCAGGGTCTGGGTCGTGCCATGGCCGAATACCTGGCAGCCAAGGGCGCCAAACTGGCGCTGGTCGACCTCAACCAGGAAAAACTCGATGAAGCCGTGGCTGCCTGCAAAGCCGCTGGCACTGAAGCCCGGTCTTACCTGTGCAACGTCGCCAACGAAGAACAAGTGACCCATATGGTCGCACAGGTTGCGGAAGATTTCGGCGCCATCAATGGCCTGGTCAACAACGCCGGCATCCTGCGCGACGGCCTGACCATCAAGGTCAAGGACGGCGAGATGACCAAGATGAGCCTGGCCCAGTGGCAGTCGGTGATTGACGTCAACCTGACCGGCGTATTCCTCTGCACCCGTGAAGTGGCGGCGAAGATGATCGAGCTGGAAAACCAGGGCGCCATCATCAACATCTCCTCTATCTCCCGTGCCGGCAACATCGGCCAGGCCAACTACTCCGCCGCCAAGGCCGGGGTTGCCGCAGACACCGTGGTTTGGGCTAAAGAGCTGGCGCGTTACGGCATCCGCGTTGCCGGCGTTGCACCGGGCTTTATCGAAACCGAAATGGTCGCCAGCATGAAGCCCGATGCACTGGAGCGCATGTGCTCCGGCATCCCGCTCAAGCGCATGGGCAAACCGGCCGAGATCGCTCACTCGGTGGCCTACATCCTGGAAAACGACTACTACACCGGTCGTATCCTGGAGCTGGACGGCGGCCTGCGCCTGTAATCGGCACGCCGCAATAAAAAAGCCCCGCATTGCGGGGCTTTTTTGTATCCCAGGTTTACCAACCGACACCAAGACCCAGCATGTACTGGCGATCAGAGATGGTCTGGCCAAGGCCGCGCAACTGGTTAAGCTCGTAGAGCAAAGACACCCGCGCCCACTCGTTGACCCGGTAACGCACGCCGGCTGCGCCCTCGAACACGTAAGCGAGCTGGTCAATGGTCGGCATGGACATCTGCGCGGTGCTGTACACCTCGAATCGCGTACCCGACAACAGGCGCTTATAGTCCCACTCTAGGCCATAGGCATCGAACTGGGTTTGGCTACCCTTGCCGTGTAGTTGGAAACGCTCGTACTGAGCGATCATGTCAAAGCGCCCCAGTTCGTCATCCCAGAAGCGATAGCCGGGGCCTATGCCGTAAGAGGTCTGCCGGTTGATGTCTTCAAACTCGTTGTACTGTTCGTAGACACTGCTACGAATAAACCACTGCTGGCTGACAAAGCGGTCGAGGTCATACTCCAGCTCCCAGTTATTATCGACCTCCGTGCTGTTCTTGGTTTCATGCTCATACTCGCCCTTGAACACATGACGCCAACGACCGTGACTGATCCGGCTGTCGCCCTTGAGCTTGAACTCATCGGTTTCGTTCTCGTTGCGCTCCAGATCAAGCTTGGCGTCGAGGTTGCCTTCCCAGACAAAATCCTGAATCAGCGGCCGCGGCGGCACCAACTGTTTGATCTCGGCCAGCGGTACGGTCCGCGTGCTGCCATTCACCACCCGTACCATGCCCTTACCGGCGGCCTCCAGGTTCTGGCTATGCTGCCCGTTAAACCCAGAACGTTTGACCAACAGCGGTTGGTCGGAGCGCAAGGTCTCGATATCCTTCCAGTCGATCAGCACGCGGCCTGCATACTTGGTTTTCAACGCCAGCTTGCCGCCATCCAGCAGCACGATCTGCCCCGTCAGGCGGTCGCCATTGTTCAGCCAGACAGTATCGGCCCAAGCGGGCAACGCCAGTCCCAAGAGTAAAAATGCACCCAGAGCCCGCCACACCATGATCACTTCCACGTCTATCCAAGGCCAAAAAGCCCAGAAGCATGCCTGCCCTGCGGCGCCGCCGGCAAGTCCAGCCGCCCGACGGGAAGCCCTGTACCTGACCCTGGAGCAAGTGCCTGCCGGCAGCCTGGTCAGCTATGGCCAACTGGCCGCTCTAGCAGGTCTGGGCCGTGCGGCGCGCTGGGTGGGCCGGACCCTCAGTCAGCTGCCGGCCGATTCGGGCCTACCCTGGCACCGGGTGATCGCTGCCAGCGGCCATTTAAGCCTGCCCGCCGACACATTGGCCGGCGCCGAACAGCGTGCTCGCCTGCACGCCGAAGGCATCGACCTGACTAACGATAGGGTCAATCTACGCATCCATGGCTGGCGCCCGTAGGAGCACAGCGGTTAGAGTGCGCCCTTTGTCGTTCACCCCCAGGCAGTCTCCAGCCCATGCCCCGTAACACCCTGCCGCGTAAAAGCTGGCGCGCCGCCTTGGCCGCTTACGCCACCCCAGCCTCATTGGCCCTGCTGCTGCTCGGCTTCGCCGCCGGCCTGCCTTATATGCTGGTGTTTTCCACCCTCTCGGTGTGGCTGCGCGAAGCCGGCGTGTCACACCAGACCATCGGTTACGCCAGCCTGATCGGCCTGGCCTATGCGTTCAAATGGGTCTGGTCGCCGCTGCTCGACCAATGGCGCCTGCCGCTGCTCGGCCGACTGGGCCG
>NKIE01000694.1:0-622 GCA_002256055.1 Pseudomonas sp. PGPPP3
AAGTCGCCGAAGTTGAAGAAGTACATATACGGCGTCGGGTTGAAGCAACGCAGGGCGCGGTACAGGTCGATGGGCGCCGCCGAGAAATCGATGCTCATGCGTTGCGACGGCACCACCTGCATGCAGTCGCCAGCGAGGATGTATTCCTTGATGGTATCGACAGCGCTCTCGTAATCCTCACGGCTGAAGCTGGAGCGGAAGGGCGGCTCCGCCGTTTCGCCCAAGGCGCTCAAATCAAGGCCACGGCGCGGGGTAATCGGCTGGCGCAGTTGCTCCATCAGCTCGGCCAGGCGAGCCTGACCGCGCTCGTAAGCATCAGCTTCGCTGGGGTCGGCCAAGACGATGGCGTGCAGCTTGCCAGCCAGGTTGTCAAACACCACCACGGCGTCGGAGACCATCAGCAAAATGTCCGGATTGCCCAGCGGATCGGGGTTCGGGCAGGTCGCCAGTTTCTTCTCGACGTAGCGCACGCAGTCATAGCCGAAGTAGCCCACCAGACCGCCATTGAAGCGCGGCAAGCCAGCAATCGGCGCGACCTGATAACGTTCTTTGAAGGCCTCGACAAAGGCCAGCGGGTCTTCACAGTCGTGCTGCTCGATCACTACGTCATCGACGCTCACCG
>NKIE01000694.1:639-1324 GCA_002256055.1 Pseudomonas sp. PGPPP3
GCAGCACGGTGCGGCACGGCAGGCCGATGATCGAGTAACGCCCCCACTTCTCGCCGCCCTGCACCGACTCCAGCAAATAGGAGTACGGCGCGTCGGCCAGTTTCAGGTACAGGGACAAGGGGGTGTCGAAATCCGCCAGGGTTTCGATCGCCATAGGGATACGGTTATAGCCGGCAGCGGCTAAACGCAGGAATTCTTCGCGGGTCATAATCAGCCTCGTGGTTTGAGGAGCAAACGGTCAGCAAATAGGCAAACATACCGGCACGCCGGTCAGGCACATGTCAGGCGCGCCAACGCCAGCGGGCCAGGGCCTTGAGGATTTTCATCCCGGACTTGATGAACCAGTGTTTGCGGGGGACCACCACGATTAAATCTCTTGAGCGGGGGGATTGAACGGCATCGGGCAACGGTAGCGCAGCGGCTGTTTCGAAGCAACCGGGCAGCAGCTCGCGCAAATCATCGATCACCAGCGCGGGCGCCTCTTCGGCAATCGGCCGGCCGTGGTTATAGCCATAACTCATGGCCACGCAAGCGACACCCGCCGCCTTCGAGGCCAACACATCGCTGCGCGAGTCGCCCACAAACAACGCTTCGCCTGGGCTGACCCCGGCCATCTTGAGCACATGCAGCAAGGCGGTGGGATCGGGCTTTTGCTGTGGCAGGGTATCGCCGCCGATGATCCAGC
>NKIE01000695.1 GCA_002256055.1 Pseudomonas sp. PGPPP3
CATCGAAACCGGCCATGGCCTGCAGCAGCAGGGCGCAGTCTTCGGCGGTGCGCGCCAGTGGGCCGCCCTGGTCGAGGCTGGAGGCGTAGGCAATCATGCCCCAGCGCGAAACGCGACCGTAGGTCGGCTTGAGGCCGGTGAGGTTGGTCAGTGCCGCGGGCTGGCGGATTGAACCGCCGGTGTCGGTGCCGGTAGCCGCCGGGATCAGGCGTGCTGCCACGGCAGCGGCCGAGCCACCGCTGGAGCCACCCGGTACGCGGGACAGGTCCCAGGGGTTTTTTACCGCGCCGTAGTAGCTCGACTCGTTGGACGAGCCCATGGCGAATTCGTCCATGTTCAGTTTGCCGAGGGTCACGGTACCGGCGGCAGCGAGCTTGTCGACCACGGTGGCGTCATAGGGCGCCTTGAAGTTGTCGAGAATCTTCGAGCCACAGCTGGTGCGGATGCCCTGGGTGCAGAACAGGTCCTTGTGGGCCAGCGGGGCGCCGAGCAGGGCGCCGCTTTCACCAGCGGCGCGACGGGCGTCGGCGGCCTTGGCCTGGCTCATGGCCAGCTCTTCGGTGAGGCTGATAAAACTGTTGAGTTGCGGGTCCAACGTCTTGATGCGGGCCAGCAGGTGGCTGCTCAGTTCGCTGGCGGAAAACTCTTTAGCGGCCAGGGCGCGGGCGATCTCCGCGAGGGTCAGTTGCTGCATATCCATTACTCGATCACCTTGGGAACCAGGTACAGGCCGTTTTCCACTGCCGGAGCGATGGCCTGGTAGGCCTCGCGGTGGTTGCTTTCGGTCTATCAGCGTCATTCAGGCCGAGACGGGCCAGGTGAGCGATTTTTTCCACGTCGGAGCGTTCAAGCGCCATCGGGGGTCTCCAATTAATAAGAGTGGCCAATCAACACGCGGTGTCAGCAGGGGCTTGACGGGCTGGCCGGGCAAAGAAAAATTCGCGGAGCGAGCACGATACGCTGCTCTGGCGGTCATAAGCCGCGATGATGGGCTACAAGACCGGGGAAAAGCGGCAATCTAACATATTGGCGCCTTGCCCAAAATCCCTGTCGTTGTTAGAGTTTGCCGCACTTTTTACCCGTGCATTTATACCAGCGCGTTGCTTAGGGTCCCTATCCCATGTTCAAGAAATTGCGTGGCATGTTTTCCAGCGATCTGTCGATCGACCTGGGTACTGCCAATACCCTGATTTACGTGCGCGAGCGCGGCATTGTGCTCAACGAACCGTCCGTGGTGGCGATTCGTACCAGCGCCAACAACCAGAAGAGTGTGGTGGCCGTGGGTACCGAGGCCATGAGCATGCTCGGTCGTACGC
>NKIE01000696.1 GCA_002256055.1 Pseudomonas sp. PGPPP3
CCGCCTACACGGCGCGACTTCACTTCGACCAGCGGAGCGATGGCGTCGAGAGCTTTCTCGAAGATTTCCAGGGGATCGCTGTTCTTGCGCTCTTTAACTTTGTCCAAAGCACCATAAACAATACGCTCGGCAACGGCTTTCTTGCCGCTCTCCATCACGTGGTTCATGAACTTGGCGAGGATTTGGCTTCCGTATTTCGGATCGTCCAGAATCTCACGTTTTGCTGCTACACGACGTCTTGGCATGGATAAGCCCTCAAACGGTCTTCAGGTAGCCCGGAACACCAGCATGTGCTGAGCCCGACCTTACTCTTATCGACTTAAAAAAATAGAATTCGGAATTACTTAGGACGTTTAGTACCGTATTTCGAACGGCTCTGATTACGACCTTTCACGCCGGAGGTATCCAGCGAGCCACGCACGGTGTGGTAACGAACACCTGGCAAGTCTTTTACACGACCGCCACGAATCAGTACGACGCTGTGCTCTTGCAGGTTGTGGCCTTCACCGCCGATGTACGAGGAAACCTCGAAACCGTTGGTCAAGCGCACACGACACACTTTACGCAGTGCCGAGTTAGGTTTTTTCGGCGTAGTGGTATACACGCGAGTGCACACACCACGGCGTTGCGGGCAGTTCTGCAGGGCAGGCACGTCGCTCTTATCGACGATGCGCTTGCGCGGCTGACGTACCAGCTGGTTGATAGTTGCCATCTACTAGCTCCACTGTTGTCTTTCGACATAAACAAAAATGACAGGACGCGAGCCCTGTCAAATTTAGGGGTACAAGAGTCTAAAGAGCTTCTTGCCCACCGTCAAGACAAGGCCCCGGACGAAGATCTCGTCCAGGGCCTCACTTTTCTCTTAGTTACCGCTCGAGTTCAGTGCCTCGGTCAGCGCTGCTTCGACCTCGCTGGCGCTAACGCGAACCGGCTTGTCGGCTTCACGACGACGCTTGCGCTCGGCGTGATAAGCCAGACCGGTACCGGCCGGGATCAGACGACCGACCACCACGTTCTCTTTCAGCCCACGCAGGTAGTCACGCTTGCCAGTTACAGCCGCCTCGGTCAGTACGCGAGTGGTTTCCTGGAAAGATGCCGCCGAGATGAACGACTCGGTGGACAGCGATGCCTTGGTGATACCGAGCAGAACGCGCTCGAACTTGGCCACGAACTTGTCTTCCGCAACCAGACGCTCGTTCTCTACCAGTACGTGAGTCAACTCCATCTGGTCGCCCTTGATGAAGGTGGAATCGCCAGACTCAGCAATCTCAACCTTACGCAGCATCTGACGCAGAATGGTCTCGATGTGCT
>NKIE01000697.1:0-335 GCA_002256055.1 Pseudomonas sp. PGPPP3
GCAGCCGCGCCGCTCGGCTCTAATCCCGCGGCATAACCGCCCGCCCCAAGGGCGGAGCAACCCAGGTGCCTGCCGGAGAACCCCATGAAATCGCTCAACGTACTTTTCGCGCCACTCATCGCCCTACTGCTGTCCAGCTCAGCCTGCGCAGAGACGGCCCCGACATGGTGGCAACCGACCCCGGGCACCAGTTGGCAAATCCAGTTGCAGGGCAACATCAACACCAGCTATGCGGTGCAGATGTACGTCATCGACTTGTTTGACGCGCCGCAGACGGTGATCGATAACCTGCATGGCCGCGGCATCAAGGTGATCTGCTACTTCAGAGCCGGCAG
>NKIE01000697.1:420-1307 GCA_002256055.1 Pseudomonas sp. PGPPP3
GTGAGCTGCTACTTCAGTGCCGGCAGCTTTGAGGATTGGCGCAGCGATGCCAGTGCCTTCCCCCCCGACGTGCTGGGCAGTCCGCTGGCCGACTGGCCCGGCGAGCGCTGGTTGGATATCCGCCGTATCGATGTACTCGGGCCGATCATGGCGGCGCGCTTAGCGCTGGCCAAAAGCAAGCAGTGCGACGGTGTTGACCTGGACAACGTCGATGGCTACAGCAACCCCTCGGGCTTCCCGCTTAATGCCGAAGCGCAGCTCTATTACAACCAGTGGCTGGCGCAAAGTGCCCATAGCCGCGGCCTGGCCGTGGGCTTGAAAAACGATCTGGGGCAGATCAACCAACTGGTCGGGCATTTTGATTTCGCCATCAATGAACAGTGCGCGCAGTACCGGGAGTGCAACCTGCTCACGCCATTCATTGAGGCCAACAAGGCGGTGTTCCAAATCGAATATCAAGGCAATAAAACCAAGGTCTGCGCCGCTGCAAACGCGATGAACTTTGACGCCCTGTATAAACGCCTGGACCTGAAAGCCTGGCAATACGCCTGCCGTTAAGCCCTTTGCTCGCCGCATCGTGAGCGGCGCTGCAGTCGAGCGGTTTTCCACAACCGAGCAGCGGCATAACCTTTATAATCGCCAGCTTGCTCAACTCTGCCGGGTTGCCTCCGGCCCTATCTGGATTACCGCCATGCTGCGTATCACCGAATTCAAGCTGCCCATCGACCACAGCGATGAGCAACTGCGCCCCGCCCTGCTCGCCCACTTGGGCCTGGCCGACGACGAACTGCTGGATTTAACCCTGTTCAAGCGCAGCTACGATGCGCGCAAGAAAAATGCCGAGCTGTGTTTCATCTACACCATCGACTTCCAGGTGACGGACGAAG
>NKIE01000698.1 GCA_002256055.1 Pseudomonas sp. PGPPP3
GAACGCTACTGAAAAGATCGAACAACCCGATAATGATCACCAGGCTGGTATCTTTGAAGAGTGCGATGATGGTATTTACCAGCCCAGGAATTACCAGCTTCAACGCCTGTGGCAGAATAACCAGCCCCTGAGTTTTCCAGTAACCCAACGCCAGCGACTCTGCCGCTTCATACTGCCCTTTAGGCAGTGCCTGTAATCCGCCTCGCACGCCTTCCGCAACATATGCTGACTGAAACAGGATCACGCCAACCAGCGCGCGGATCAGTTTGTCGATACTGGTGCCTTCTGCCATAAACAACGGCAGCATGACCGAAGACATAAACAATACGGTAATCAACGGTACGCCGCGCCAGAACTCGATAAAGGTCACACACAGCACGCGAATCGCCGGCATGTCCGAGCGCCGCCCAAGAGCCAGCATGATGCCCAGCGGCAAGGCACCACTGATACCCACTGCGGCAATCACCAGGGTCAGCATCAAGCCGCCCCACTGGCTGGTCGCCACCTCGCTGAGGCCGAGGAACCCACCGTGCAGCAGCCAGTAAGCGAGCAGCGGCAGCGCCAGCAGATAACCCAGGGCGTAAAGCGCCTTGCGAGGCATGCGCGAGATAAACAACGGCGCCGCACCGAACAGCGTCAACAGCACGGTAAGGTCAACGCGCCAGCGCAGTTCTTCAGGGTAAAAGCCGTACATAAACTGGCCAAAGCGCTGCTGCACAAACACCCAGCATGCCCCCTCGCCGGTGCAATCGGCGCGACTGCTGCCCAGCCAGTTGGCGTCGAACACCGCCCACTGCAACAGGGGCGGCAACACCAGCCAAATCAAATAGCAGGCAAACAACGTCAATAATGTATTGAAAGCGCTGGAAAACAGGTTGTTACGCAACCAAGCCAACACCCCGACGCTCAAGGGCGGTGGCGGCAAATCAGGTTTGAAGGTATGGCTCTGCATGGCTGCTCCTTACCGCTCAACCAGCGCAATGCGCTTGTTATAGAGATTCATCAACATCGAGATGCTGATGCTGATGGCCAGGTACACACTCATGGTGATGGCGATGGCCTCGATGGCCTGACCGGTCTGGTTGAGCACCGTGCCGGCGAACAGCGAGACCATGTCCGGGTAACCGATACCCGCCGCCAGCGAAGAGTTTTTCACTAGGTTGAGGTACTGACTGGTCAGCGGCGGAATGATCACCCGCAGCGCCTGGGGAATGATCACCTTGCGCAGAGTTACGCCAGGGCGCAGGCCTAGGGAGCGCGCCGCCTCGGTCTGGCCGTGACTGACGGCCTGAATGCCGGAGCGCCC
>NKIE01000699.1 GCA_002256055.1 Pseudomonas sp. PGPPP3
CTTGAGCGCTTCAACCTGGATCTGCCGCACCCGCTCGCGGGTCAAGCCAATTTCTCGACCGACTTCTTCCAGCGTGCTGCTTTCATGGCCGCGCAAGCCGAAACGGCGGATAACCACTTCGCGCTGCTTCTCGGTCAGTTCAGTCAACCACTGGTCGATGCTTTGCGACAAGTCATCGTCTTGCAGCAGCTCGCAGGGATCGGTTGGTCGGTCGTCAGACAGTGTGTCGAGCAGAGTCTTGTCAGAATCCGGGCCGAGCGACACATCCACCGACGACATCCGCTCGTTCAGACCGAGCATGCGTTTGACCTCGCCCACCGGTTTTTCCAGCAGGTTAGCGATCTCTTCGGCAGAGGGTTCGTGATCGAGTTTTTGCGTCAGCTCACGGGCCGCACGCAGGTACACGTTCAGCTCTTTGACCACATGAATCGGCAACCGGATGGTGCGCGTCTGATTCATGATGGCCCGCTCGATGGTCTGCCGAATCCACCAGGTGGCATAGGTCGAGAAGCGGAAGCCGCGTTCTGGATCGAATTTTTCCACCGCCCGGATCAGGCCGAGATTGCCTTCTTCGATCAGGTCAAGCAGGGAAAGACCGCGATTGATGTAGCGACGGGCAATTTTCACCACCAGCCGCAGGTTGCTCTCGATCATCCGTTTGCGCCCAGCAGGATCGCCCTTCTGCGCCAGACGGGCGAAGTGCACTTCTTCTTGCGGGGTTAACAGCGGGGAGAAACCGATTTCATTGAGATAGAGCTGAGTAGCGTCTAATGCTCGGGTGTAATCGATGTATTTGTGTTGTTTCGGTGAGGTGGCGCTTTTGGATTTGGTCTTACTGACAGGAGCATCAGACTCCTCGTTAGACTCATCATCCAAAACGATGCCGGTCTCCAGCAGGAGCACATCATCGTCTACGTCAAACTCCGGCGCTTCTTTTTTGAGTGCCATTCTTATTGTCCTTCACTGAGTTCGACAACAAGCTCTGGCACCACCTATCCCCTGCCACGTACCCAATCAGGGGACCGGAGAAGAACGTCCTTGGTAATACCGAAGCTCATCCGCCTACGAGTAAGAACAGGGTGACGACAACTCAACGTCGGGGCAGGTATTGCAGAGGATCAACAGGTTTACCCTGGCGGCGAATCTCAAAATGGAGCTTCACCCTATCGGTTCCTGTGGAACCCATCTCGGCAATCGACTGTCCGACTTTGACCTGCTGCCCCTCCCGCACCAACAGCCTACGGTTGTGGCCGTAAGCACTGACGTAGGTATCGCTGTGTTTGATGATGTCCAGCTCGCCGTA
>NKIE01000700.1 GCA_002256055.1 Pseudomonas sp. PGPPP3
ATAAGCGCGAGAGCCATGACCCAAGCCGATCTGATTTCCCCTGCCCGCTTCCTTGCCCGTCTGCCCCAGCATCTGCCACGCATCGGCAGGATGTTGCGCGGTCTTTACTACGCAGGAATTCGCAACCGCGACAAAACCTTATCCCTGGCCTGGGCCCTGGAGCGCGCGACACGCCTGTATCCGGATAACCCAGCCCTAATGGATGAGCAGCGGCGCCTTAGCTACGGCCAGTTCAATGCCTGGGCGAACCGACTGGCCTGGGCCTTCAAGGCCGACGGCGTGAGTCATGGTGATGTGGTGGCGGTACTCGTGGAAAACCGTCTGGAGTTACTCGCCGTCCTCGCTGCCCTGACCAAACTGGGCGCGATCGGTGCCCTGCTCAATACCACCCAGCGCGGCAAGGTGCTCAGCCACAGCCTGAACCTAGTGAAGCCAAAGTTCTTTGTGATTGGCGAAGAGCTGGTCGAGGCCTTCAATGAGGTCCGTCCACACGTGCACGGCGCCGAGCGCCCGTGCTACTGGCTGGCGGATCGCGACACCCTGCAGGACTGCGGCAACACGCCTGACAACTGGATCAACCTTGGCCAGCGCCAAGCCAGCCAGAATGAGCAAAATCTGCCGGACAGCCTGCACGTAAAAATGAAGGACCCGTGCTTCTACATCTACACCTCCGGTACCACCGGCCTGCCCAAAGCCTCGATCATGAGCCACGGCAAATGGATCAAGGCCTACGGCGGTTTCGGCCACTCCGGCCTGGGACTGGGCAGCAGCGACGTGCTTTACCTGACCCTGCCCTGCTATCACAACAACGCCGTAACCGTGTGCTGGGGCTCAGCCCTGGCCGGCGGTGCGGCCATCGCGTTACGCCGCAAGTTTTCTGCCAGCGCCTTCTGGAAAGATGTCGCCCATTACCAAGCGACCAGCTTCGGTTATATCGGTGAACTGTGCCGCTACCTGCTCAACCAACCCGTCACTGACCATGAGATTAACAACAGCCTGACCAGCATGATCGGCAACGGCCTACGTCCGGCGATCTGGGCTGAGTTCAAGGCACGTTTCGGCATCGAGCAAATCGCCGAGTTCTACGCCTCCAGCGAAGGCAATATTGCCTTCACCAACGTCTTCAACTTCGACAACACCGTCGGTTTTACCCCAGCCACCTTCGCCATCGTTCGCTATGACCTGGAAAACGACCGGCCAGTGCGCAACGCCAAGGGTTTTCTGGAAAAGGTCACTGCCGGTCAACCGGGCCTGCTGATCAGTGAAATCAGCAAAAAATTTCCCTTCG
>NKIE01000701.1 GCA_002256055.1 Pseudomonas sp. PGPPP3
TGGCCGTCTGGCGCGGCCGGGCATTGCTGTCGCTGCTGGCCAACCTGGTGTTGCTGGTGCTGTTGATGCAAGGCTGACGCCCCGCCAGGCAGCATGCAGGCACCACAGCGGTGCAACTTTGCCTTAAAGCAGTGCGCCAAATCCTCAAGGCCGGGGTAAAAAGCCCTGACACAGGCCCGAATACCGCACCTGGACAAAGTTGGCACAACCCCTGCAATAACCAATCTGACAATTTAAATAAAGCGCAGCCCTCAACGATGAAGGCCGCACTTCCCGACAGAACGGGACTTGGACAAAGGCGTCCTGCTAGGTAACTGGCAGGGCGCCTTTTTTTATCCCTAGAAATGCGGTTGCAGATGCGTGGAGTAAAGCCATGAACAAACTCAAGTTGGTAATGATCGGTAACGGCATGGCCGGGGTTCGCACCCTGGAAGAGCTGCTCAAGCTGGCCCCCGATCTCTACGACATCACCGTATTCGGCGCCGAACCGCACCCCAACTACAACCGCATTCTGTTGTCGCCGGTGCTGGCTGGCGAGCAGACCTTCGAAGAGATCGTGCTCAACGACCTCAGCTGGTACGCCGACCACAACATCCGCTTGCTGCTCAATCGCAAAGTGGTGCAGATCGACCGCAAGAAACGCCAAGTGATTGCCGAAGACGGCACCTGCGCCGAGTACGATCGCCTGCTGATCGCCACCGGCTCCAACCCGTTTATCCTGCCGGTACCGGGCAACAAACTGCACGGTGTGATCGGCTACCGCGACATCGCCGACACCCAGATGATGATCGACACCGCCAAAACCCACAGCCACGCCGTGGTCATCGGCGGCGGCCTGCTCGGTTTGGAAGCGGCCAACGGCCTCAAGCAGCGCGGCATGGACGTGACCGTGGTGCACTTGTCCGACTGGTTGCTGGAGCGTCAGCTCGACCGCACCGCCGGCAAGCTGCTGCAAACCGCCCTGGAAGCGCGCGGCATTCACTTCCGCCTCAATGAACACACCGAAGAGCTGATGGACAACGGCGAAGGCCGGGTCTGTGCGGTGCAGTTCAAGAGTGGCGACGTGATTCCCGCCGACCTGGTGGTGATGGCCGCCGGTATCCGCCCCAACACCGAACTGGCTGAGAAAGCCGGCATTCCGTGCAACCGCGGCATCCTCGGCAACGACACCATGCAGACCTACGACCCGCGCGTGTATTCGATCGGCGAGTGCGCCAACCACCGTGGCACCGCCTACGGCCTGGTGGCGCCGTTGTTCGCCCAGGCCAAGGTCAGCGCCACCCA
>NKIE01000702.1 GCA_002256055.1 Pseudomonas sp. PGPPP3
TTCCTGATCCAGCTCAGTGGAGAAATACACCGCCCGCGCCAGCCCGGGCGACTCCAGCACCATGACCTTATGCTCTTGGGCGATCTCACGAATCTTCAGCGCCATAAAGTCGCCACCCTTGGCCAACAGCACGGGCGCCGTGCCTTTGGCCGGGTCGTATTTGAGTGCCACGGCAAAGTGAGTCGGGTTGGTGATAACCACGTCGGCGGTGGGAATCGCCGCCATCATCCGCCGCTCGGCCATCTCGCGCTGCATCTGCCGAATTCGCGACTTGACCTCGGGCCTGCCCTCGCTGTCCTTGTATTCGTCGCGCACTTCCTGCTTGGTCATCATCAGCTTCTGCTTGTGATCCCAGAGCTGGAACGGTACGTCCACGGCGGCAATCAGAATCAGCCCACAGGCCATCCACAGCATGCTCCAGCCCACCACCTCAGCGCTGTGGATGATGGCCGCTTCCAGCGGCTCATTGGCCATGGCCAGCAGATCGTCCTGGTCAGCCGAGAGCACCGCCAAGGCCACTAACAAAATCACCGTGAACTTGGCCAGGGCTTTGAGCAGCTCAGCCAGGGCCTGGGTGGAGAACATGCGTTTGAGCCCAGAGCCCGGATTCATCCGACTGGCCTTGGGCGCCAGGGCCTCGGGCGAAAACAACCAGCCACCAAGGGCAATAGGCCCAAGAATGGCAGCAATCAGCAGGATCACCAGCAGCGGCATTATCGCTTCCAGGGCGAACTTGCCCGAGGCCAGCAGGTACAGCGCCATGGAACCATCATCCAGCAGCACGTCGCGCGACAAAGCAAAGTTGCCGCGCATGAGTTCCAGCAAGGCCTGACCGAAATCCCCGCCGTACACCAACAGACCGCCGATCCCGGCCATGGTTACCGCAACAGTATTCAGCTCGCGGGAGCGGGCAATCTGGCCTTTCTTGCGCGACTCTTCGAGCCGCTTACCGGTGGGTTCCTCGCTTTTGTCGGCGCCACTTTCGCTTTCAGCCATGTCGCCTCCTCAGCGCGCCTGCGCCAGTTCGCGCAACAACTGCAGGCCTTCGCTGGCCAGCAATTGGTACTGGGCGAGAAAATCTGCCAGGCCCAACCAGAAAATCACCAGACCGATGACCAGGGTCATCGGAAAGCCAATTGAGATGATGTTCAGCTGCGGCGCGGCGCGGGTCATGATGCCAAACGCCAGATTGACCACCAGCAGCGCGGTGATCGCCGGCAACACCAGCAGCAGCCCAGCGCCCAGAACCCAACCCAGCTTGCCAGCCAACTCCCAGTA
>NKIE01000703.1 GCA_002256055.1 Pseudomonas sp. PGPPP3
GCTCAATACCGGCGGCTTCGATTAAATACGCCACCGCACGACCCAGGGCATCTGCCGACAACTCATCTTCAGCGGCAACCAGGCGTTTGCCATCGGCCACACAGTAGGTACAGGCGTAATTACAGGCAGCCGTGAGGCTAATGCGCAGGTTGCGAAAACGCCTGCCCTGGCGATCAACAATCATGGGAAGCTCCGGCGGTCAGTGCGCCGGAGTATATCGTCGCCAGCCTGCACGGCACACGCCAGGCATGCCGTCATAGACCAGCTGAATGACCTCAACTGCTCGGCGCTTCGCCATCGCGCTTGCGCTTGTTGCCCATGCGCACACCGATGTCCATGAGGAACTGGAAGAAGCCCTCCTGATCTTCCAGCACGCCACGCCAGAACGGCGAGTGATAGAGCGACACCGCGCCATCCACCAACGCCCAGGCGGCGCAAAAGTGGAAGTACGGCGGCACGTCTTCAAGCTTGCCTTCGGAGATACGGCCCTTGATCAGCAAGGTCAGGCGCTCGAAGTTGGAGGCGCGGATCTTGTGCAGTTCCTCGACCATTTCCGGCACATGGTTGCCTTTGACGGCCTTTTCTTCCAGGCGATCAAACAACCGGTAGCGCTGCGGATCACGCATGCGGAACTCGAAAAAAGCCCGCGACATGGCTTCCTTGTCGCGCTCTACATCGGCCGACTGCAAGATTCCGTTCAATTCGCGCTCGTAGTCGAGCATCAAACGCAGATAAATCTCCGCCTTTGATTTGAAGTGCTTATAGATAGTGCCTTTGCCGATGCCGACCGCATCAGCAATCATCTCGACGGTCACACCTTCCTCACCTTGCTCAAGGAACAGCTTCAGCGAGGTGTCGAGAATCTCTTGCTCGCGGCGGCGAAACTCACGGACCTTACGGGGTTCTTTTTGCATAAAAAACACTGAGGGAGACAAAAAAAGAAGTCGCGTATTATGCCTATCTAGCGCAGAAATGCACGGATCATCGGCACTTCAAGGCATTAACTGCGGTTTCCCCAGCGCCTGGCAGGCCAACCGAAAACCTCTCACCCGCCCATCTGACACGCCGTTTGCCAACCCTCAGCGCCAGCGTGCCAGCAGCTTCTCGGTCCAGCATTGGCCAGTCAGAGCAAACCGCACCGGGCAGGCTTCAGGCGCCCAAGTGAGTAAGGGCTATTCCAAAAGCGTTTAAAAATGCCGGCGTTTCGCCTGGACGCTGGGCAAACATCGCCAATACTTGAACTTACTGGCGCGCGGCTTCTTCCCCCCAAGTGCCCCG
>NKIE01000912.1 GCA_002256055.1 Pseudomonas sp. PGPPP3
CCAGTTTCACTTTCAGGCTTTTTACCACGCCGGTTTTTGGCGCTGGGATTTCCATGCTGGCCTTGTCCGACTCGAGGGTCAGCAGGCTCTGATCAGCTTCGATGCGATCGCCAACTTTGACGAACAGCTCGATTACTTCACCCTCACCGCTGCCGATGTCGGGTACGCGAATCAATTCACTCATCGTTTCGCTCCTTAGCAGTCCAGTGGGTTGGTTTTTTCCGGGTTGATGCCGAACTTGACGATGGCTTCAGCCACCACCTTAGGTTCGATATCACCACGGTCGGCGAGGGCCTCTAGAGCGGCCAGCACAACCCAGTTGCGGTCCACTTCGAAGAAGTGGCGCAGCTTCTTACGGCTGTCGCTGCGGCCGAAGCCGTCGGTACCAAGCACTTTGAACTCCTTGCTCGGTACCCACTGGCGAATCTGTTCGGCGAACAACTTCATGTAGTCGGTAGAGGCAATTACCGGGCCTTTACGGCCGCTCAGGCACTCTTCCACGTAGGTCTGCTTGGGCTTTTGGGCAGGGTGCAGGCGGTTGCTGCGCTCCACGGCCAGGCCTTCGCGGCGCAACTCGTTGAAGCTGGTCACGCTCCACACATCGGCGCCGACATTGAACTCGTCGCGCAGAATCTTCGCCGCTTCACGTACTTCGCGCAGGATGGTGCCGGAGCCCAGCAGTTGCACGTGATGGGCCGCGTCCTTCTTGTCTTCTTCGAGCAGGTACATGCCCTTGATGATCCCCGCCTCAACACCGGCCGGCATGGCCGGCTGCTGGTAGGACTCGTTCATCACCGTGATGTAGTAGAAAACGTCCTGTTGCTCTTCGGTCATCTTCTTCATGCCGTCCTGAATGATCACCGCCAGCTCATAGCCGTAGGTTGGATCGAAGGTGCGGCAGTTCGGGATAGTGGCGGCCAGCATATGACTGTGACCGTCTTCGTGCTGTAGGCCTTCGCCGTTCAGCGTGGTACGGCCGGCGGTGCCGCCGATCAGGAAACCACGGGTGCGGCTGTCGCCAGCGGCCCAGGCCAGGTCGCCAATCCGCTGGAAGCCGAACATCGAATAGAAGATGTAGAACGGCAGCATCGGCTGGTTGTGGCTGGAGTAAGAGGTACCCGCCGCAATGAACGAGCTCATGGCGCCGGCTTCGTTGATGCCTTCTTCGAGGATCTGGCCCTTCTTGTCCTCGCGATAGAACATCACCTGGTCTTTATCCACCGGCTCATACAGCTGGCCGACCGAGGAGTAGATGCCGAGCTGGCGGAACA
>NKIE01000704.1 GCA_002256055.1 Pseudomonas sp. PGPPP3
CTGTCGGCTCACCCGATCCTGCCGATCGAAGCCTGCGAAAGCGCCTACTACCTGCGCATCCAGGGCAAGGACCATCCGGGCGTGCTGGCCCAGGTGGCGACCATCCTCTCCGAGCGCGGGATCAACATCGAGTCGATCATGCAGAAGGAAGCGGAGGAGCAGGACGGCCTGGTGCCGATGATTCTGGTCACGCATCGCGTCACCGAACAGCGCATGAACGACGCCATCACCGCCCTGGAAGCCCTCGCCGACGTGGTTGGCAATGTCGTGCGCATTCGCGTCGAGCAGCTTAATTAATTAGTCGCCAGCCCCGGCTGGCGAGTTGCCCAAAGGTTTTTACCCATGCGCTATATCAGCACCCGTGGTCAGGCTCCGGCCCTGAATTTTGAAGATGTATTGCTGGCAGGTCTGGCCAGCGATGGCGGCCTCTATGTGCCGGAAAACCTGCCGCGTTTCACTCAGGAAGAGATCGCCTCCTGGGCCGGTCTGCCTTACCACGAGCTGGCCTTCAAGGTCATGCGTCCGTTCGTGACCGGCAGCATCCCGGATGCCGACTTTAAGAAAATTCTCGAAGAAACCTACGGCGTATTCGCCCACAGCGCCGTCGCGCCGCTGCGTCAACTGGGCAGCAACGAGTGGGTGCTGGAGCTGTTCCACGGCCCGACCCTGGCGTTCAAGGATTTCGCCCTGCAACTGCTCGGCCGTTTGCTCGATTACGTATTGGCCAAGCGCAACGAGCGCGTGGTGATCATGGGCGCCACCTCCGGTGATACCGGCTCGGCGGCCATCGAAGGCTGCAAGGCCTGCGACAACGTCGACATCTTCATCATGCACCCGCACAACCGCGTGTCCGAAGTGCAGCGTCGGCAGATGACCACCATCTTCGGTGACAACATCCATAACATAGCCATCGAAGGCAACTTCGATGACTGCCAGGAGATGGTCAAGGACAGCTTTGCTGACCAGGGCTTCCTCAAGGGCACCCGCTTGGTGGCGGTCAACTCGATCAACTGGGCGCGGATCATGGCCCAGATCGTCTACTACTTCCACGCAGCCCTGCAGCTTGGCGGCCCGGCGCGCTCCATCGCGTTCTCGGTGCCGACGGGCAACTTCGGCGACATCTTCGCCGGCTACCTGGCACGCAACATGGGCCTGCCGATCAGCCAACTGATCGTCGCCACCAACCGCAATGACATCCTGCACCGCTTTATGAGCGGCAATCAGTACGCCAAGGACACCTTGCACCCGACGTTGTCGCCG
>NKIE01000705.1 GCA_002256055.1 Pseudomonas sp. PGPPP3
CGGCTTGCGGCCGATGTTGAAGGTGTCCGGGTCGGGGTACTGGCGCTCGTCGCGGTTGCCGGCACCGTAAGCCAGGCAGACAAAATCGCCGGCCTTCATGGTCTGGCCGTGCAACTGCACGTCCCTCTGCAGGCAGCGGCGAAAGCGCTGGGCCGAGGTGTTGAAGCGCAGCGATTCTTCGACCGCGTCGGGCAGCAGGTTGGGGTCGGCCACCACGGCGGCACGCGCCTCGGCATGGTCGGCCAGGTTCAGCGCAAACATGGCCATGAAGCCGCCCAATGACTCGATGCCCGCCATGATCAATGTCGTGGTGGTCAGCAGCACCTCGCGCTCGTCCAGCCGGTCGCCGTCGATCTCGGCCATGCTGAAGTGCGAGATCAGGTCGTTCTTGGGGTTGGCGCGGCGCTCGGCGATCACGCTGGCGGCGTAGTCCTGCATCCACTGGTAGGCGGCGATGTGCTCGGGCGCCTTGGCGCGGGTGACCGGGTCGCTCTGCACCATCAGCACGGCCTTGTCGCGCACCGTCTGCTCATCGCCCAAGGGCAGGCCCAGTGCGGCAAACAGCACCCGCACGGTGAATTTCGACGAGAACGCCGAGATGAAGTCGAACGTCTGCTGGCCACGCAGCGCCTGCGCCGTGGTGGCGGCGATGTCGCGGATCGGGCCCGACAGGCTGTCGAGGTTGCGCTTCATGAAGGCGTGCTGCACCAGGCCGCGCAGGCGGTCGTGGCGAGGCGGGTCGGTGGTGCCCAGCGTGGCGCCCGCGCGGTTGGGCAGTTCGGTCATCAGGTTGCCCTTGGCCGACGAGTAGGTCTGCCAGTCCTGGCCGGCCGACACGATGTCGGCATAGCGCGTGAGGATCCACATTTGGGCCTCTTGGCTCCAGAAGCAGGGCTGCTCGTCGCGCAGTTGCTTGTAGGCCGGGAAGGGGTCGGCGTCGATGGCCGGGGCGTAGGGATCAAAGTGCAGCATGGTGTCTCCTGCCGTTGTGCGCAGCGTTCCATGCGCGGCGCTGGGCTGGATTCTGGGCAAAGCAGGCCTTGCTGGCGCTGGACGAAGGGTAGGCCAGACTTGCACTTTTGATGTGCCTTGAGGCAGCATGCCGGCATGCCCCGCCTGCCTGCAGCCAGCCGTTCCAGCCGCACCGCCATCCCCAGCTTTTCTCTCTACGGCGATGCCGCGGCGCCAGCGGCGGACATGCTGCACATCGAAAGCATCCAGTCGCGCAGCCGCTTGCATCAATGGGAGATCCA
>NKIE01000706.1 GCA_002256055.1 Pseudomonas sp. PGPPP3
GATAAATTGGTGCCAGTTAAATCCTGGCTAAAGTTATACGTAAAATTTAGCGGACATTTTACGCTTGGCGATAGGCAATATGCACTTAACATTACAGAGAATAAGATCAATTATATCAATGAGTTACAAGAAAGCATCACTCATCCTCATTAACCCGATCCCGCAGCTCTTTTCCAGGCTTGAAGTGCGGAACGAATTTACCATCCAAGCTTACTGAATCACCCGTCTTCGGGTTACGACCAACCCGCGGCGCGCGAAAATGCAGGGAGAAACTGCCAAAGCCACGTATCTCGATACGATCACCGGTCGACAGCGCCTGGGACATTTGCTCGAGCATGGTCTTGATGGCCAGCTCTACATCCTTGGATGAGAGCTGCCCCTGATGGGTAACGATGCGTTCGATCAACTCCGACTTGGTCATGATTTTCCCTTCTATATCAAGCGGCTAGATCACTAGGTAGATCGTTTTTAGCACGCCCGAAGCGTTTTGAATAGCCCACGAAACAATCTATTCCGTGACCAAAAGCTAGAACCCCAGCGCATGACTAAACCTTACTTAACTCCCACACCACACGAGCAGCCACTTTTTCACAGACACAAAAAAGGGCGACCGAAGTCGCCCTTTTCTTGGAGTACCTGAACTTAGTTCTGGTTTTCCATTTGCGCACGGATCAGATCACCAATGGTGGTCGGACCGGTGGTTTCTACTTCTTGCTTGGTACGCAATTCTTTCATTGCGTCTTTTTCGTCTTCAACGTCTTTCGACTTGACCGACAAGCTGATTACGCGGCTCTTACGGTCAACGCTGATGATCTTGGCTTCTACTTCTTCGCCTTCTTTCAGAACGTTACGCGCGTCTTCAACGCGGTCACGGCTGATTTCGGAGGCTTTCAGTACAGCTTCGATACCTTCAGCCAGGGTGATTACAGCGCCCTTGGCGTCAACTTCTTTAACGATACCGCGCACGATGGTGCCCTTATCGTTAACAGCTACGTAGTTGGAGAACGGATCGTCTTCCAGCTGCTTGATGCCGAGGGAGATGCGCTCACGCTCAGGATCAACCGACAGGATTACGGTGTCCAGCTCGTCGCCCTTCTTGAAGCGACGCACGGCTTCTTCGCCGGCTTCGTGCCAAGAAATGTCGGACAGGTGAACCAGGCCGTCGATGCCGCCGTCCAGACCAATGAAGATACCGAAATCGGTGATCGACTTGATGGTGCCGGAGATCTTGTCGCCCTTGTTGAATTG
>NKIE01000707.1 GCA_002256055.1 Pseudomonas sp. PGPPP3
GTGACTGCTCCGATTCCTGTTGTGCCTACCTGCCACTACATGATGGGCGGCGTGCCGACCAATATTCATGGTCAGGCCATCACTCAGGATGTCAATGGCAACGACAAGATCATTGAAGGTCTGTTTGCGGTCGGTGAAGTGGCATGCGTATCGGTACACGGCGCCAACCGTCTCGGCGGTAACTCGCTGCTGGATTTGGTGGTCTTCGGTCGTGCCGCCGGCATGCACCTGGAGAAAGCCTTGAAAGAGGGTATCGAGCACCGTGGTGCAACCGAGACCGATATCGAGGTTTCGCTCAAGCGTCTGAATGGCGTCAACGAGCGCACCACTGGCGAAGACGTAGCACCGCTGCGTAAAGAGCTGCAGACCTGCATGCAGAACTACTTCGGTGTATTCCGTACTGGCGAATACATGAAGAAGGGCATTGAGCAGTTGGTTGGCCTGCGCGAGCGCATTGCCAACGTAAAAATCACGGACAAGAGCCAAGCGTTCAACACTGCTCGCCTCGAAGCCCTGGAACTGCAGAACCTTCTGGAAGTGGCAGAAGCGACGGCCATTGCGGCAGATACGCGCACCGAGTCCCGTGGCGCCCACGCCCGCGAAGACTTCGAAGATCGTGACGACGAAAACTGGTTGTGCCACTCCCTGTACTTCCCGGGCGAAAAGCGCGTAAGCAAGCGCGCCGTTAACTTCGCACCGAAGACTGTACCTGTGTTTGAACCCAAGATTCGGACTTACTAAGGGTGACCGATATGTTGCAAGTCAGTGTTTATCGCTACAACCCTGACCAGGATGCGGCGCCGTTCATGCAGGACTTCCAGGTCAATACCGACGGCAAGGACATCATGGTTCTTGACGTACTGGCCCTGATCAAAGAACAGGACCAAGGTTTTTCCTACCGTCGCTCCTGCCGCGAAGGTGTTTGCGGAGATGATGGCATGAACATCAATGGCAAGAATGGTCTGGCCTGCATCACCCCGCTATCTGAGGCAGGGCTTAAGGGCGGCAAGCTGGTGATTCGCCCGCTGCCTGGCTTGCCGGTCATTCGTGACCTGGTGGTCGATATGAGCATCTTCTACAAGCAGTACGAGAAGGTGCAGCCATTCTTGCAGAACGATTCGCCGAGCCCAGCCATTGAACGTCTGCAGTCGCCAGAAGAGCGCGAGAAGCTCGACGGTCTGTATGAGTGCATTCTGTGCGCATGCTGCTCGCCGTCTTGCCCGTCGTTCTGGTGGCACCCTGATAAG
>NKIE01000008.1 GCA_002256055.1 Pseudomonas sp. PGPPP3
ATACAGCGCGGCCAGGCTGGCGTCTTCACGCAACCCTGTACGCCGGGTGACCCAGGCTGCCAGGCCGGCCATCGCCAGCCCCGCACTCAGGCCGCCGAGGGTCAGCGCTGGGAGGCTCAGGCCGAACAGCCAGAAACTGAGGGCAGCACCGGGCAAAATGCCGTGGGCGATGGCGTCGCCGATCAGGCTCATGCGCCGCAGAATCAGAAATACCCCCAGCGGACCGGCACTCAGCGCCAGGGCCACGCCACCGATCAGTGCACGGCGCATAAAGGCGAACTCGACAAACGGCTGCCAGAACATATCCAGCATCAGGCGACCCGCTCCAGTTCGGCACCTGGGCCAAGCAGCTGGCGCAGAGGGGCGAAAATGCAGCCGTTGCGTGAAATCAGCAGGGCATTGTCCAGGCGCTGGTTGAGGCGGTTGAGGTTATGGCTGACCAGCAGCAAGGTGCGTCCTGCGGCTTGCCAGCGTTCGACGTGCTGCCAGAACAGCTGCTGGCTCTGCTCATCCAGCGCCGCTTCGGGCTCATCCAGCAGCAACAGCGTCGCGTCGGTTAGGTTCAGGCGGGCTAGCAAAGCGCGTTGCAGTTCGCCACCGGAGAGGGCGTGCAACGGCCGTTCGGCCAGCGCTGTCAGATGCCAGTCGGCCAAGGCTTGTTGCAGGCGCTGCTGCTGCACCTGCCGAGACAACTTACTGCGCCACAGACCTGCGCTGACCAGTTGCTGCACACGCAGGGGGAACTGGCGATCGATGCTTTGTTGTTGCTGCAGGTACGCCACGCTGCCCAAGGCTTGGGCGTTAACCTGCAGGCGTCCGGCAAGAGGCTTTTGCAGGCCGGCGATGACTTTCAGCAAGCTGCTTTTGCCGCAGCCATTGTGGCCGATGATGGCGGTCAGGCTGCCGGCGGGCAGGTCAAGGTCGAGCGGCGGGGTCAGCGGCTGGCCAGCGGCGCCCCATTGCAAGCTGCGGCAGTGGATCATCTCCGACTCCATTGCCAGCTGCTGTGGGCGACCGCGTCATGGGCGTGCAGGCTTTCTGCGTGCACCACGCGCAGCTCGAAGCCCGCCACCTGGGATTGTTCACGCAGCATGCGATGCAGACGGCGGGCGGCATCTTCGCAGAACATCAGGTTCTGCCCGTTAGCCAGGGCAAAGGCTTGCTCGTCGGCGCGTTTGACTGCGGTTTGCAGCGCAGTGCCGAGGGCATTTTCGGCGGCATCAATCAGCGCTAGCAGGGGCAGTTCGCTGCAGTCGCGGTGCAAACGTACCTGCAAGGTCGCCGTGCTGCGCTGGCTGTGGGGAGTAGCCAGAATTCCTTGAGTGCTGCTTAACCATTGCTCAATGGCGGCATGATCGATGCTTTTGGCTGCAAAATCGCGTCTGAATTGCTCCTGAATCAACTGCCTGGCCAGCGCTGCGGAGCACGGACAGGTCGATGAATAGCCGATTTCCACCTGCAGTTCCACGTGGAACCCCTGTTCATCCAGGCGGCTGCGCAGGCTGAAGGGATAAGCCTTCCAGCCAGCCAGTGGGCTGATCAGGGCAGGGCGCTGATACAGGCATTGGCCATCTAGATCCAAGTAGGCGCAGCGCGATAAGCCGGCATGGCTGGCAAGAAACTGCTCAAGTACCCGGCGCAACAAGGCCGGACTCAGCTCGGCCTCGTGCAGGTGCTCCAGCGCCAGGTACAGGCGCGACATATGAATCCCGCGCGCTGCGCCATCATCAAGGCTGACGCCAGCCGCCGCACGGCCGGCAATCAACTGCCCATGCAGGCGCAAGGGCAGGGCAATACCGTGCATACCAACCCAGTCTAGAGGTTGCTGCTGGTCGAGCGTTTGTGCGGCCATGTCTGGCAGGGTGAGGCTGTTCATTGTGGCGGGATCGGCTGTTTTGAGTAATTAGTGTTATGTTATAACAAAAATATTCACTGTCCCGTCAACTGAATGAGAAACGGCCCATGTCTGCTCGTCTTCCCGTCACCGTGCTCTCCGGCTTTCTCGGTGCCGGCAAAAGCACCCTGCTCAATTACATTTTGCGTAACCGCGAAGGCCTCAAGGTCGCGGTGATCGTCAATGACATGAGTGAAATCAACATCGATGGCAGCGAAGTGCAGCGCGATGTCAGCCTCAACCGCAGCGAAGAAAAGCTGGTGGAAATGAGCAACGGCTGCATCTGCTGCACCCTGCGTGAAGACCTGCTGGAGGAGGTCGGGCGTCTGGCCCGTGACGGGCGTTTCGATTACCTGTTGATCGAGTCGACGGGTATTTCCGAGCCGCTGCCGGTGGCGGAAACCTTCACCTTCCGCGGTGAAGACGGCCAGAGCCTGGCCGACATTGCGCGCCTCGACACCATGGTCACGGTGGTCGATGGGGTAAACTTCCTGCAGGACTTCCATGCCGCCGAAAGCCTGGCCAGCCGTGGTGAAACCCTCGGTGAAGAGGACGAGCGCTCGATCACCGATTTGCTTATCGAGCAGGTTGAGTTCGCCGATGTGATTTTGCTCAGCAAGATCGACCTGATCGCCAGCGCCGAGCGTGAAGAGCTGCTGGCGATTTTGCGTCGGCTCAACAGCCACGCCGAGATTGTGCCGATGAGCATGGGTCAGGTGCCACTGGAGCGGATTCTCAATACTGGCCGCTTCGACTTCGAACGGGCCGCCCAGGCGCCGGGCTGGCTCAAGGAGTTGCGCGGCGAGCATGTGCCTGAAACCGAGGAATACGGTATCGCTTCAACTGCCTGGCGTGCGCGCCGGCCGCTGCACCCCGAGCGCTTCTTTAACTTCATCAACCGCGAATGGACCAATGGCCGCTTGCTGCGTTCCAAGGGGTTTTTCTGGTTGGCCAGTAAGTATCAGGAGGCCGGGAGCTGGTCCCAGGCCGGTGGCCTTATGCGTCACGGTTTTGCCGGGCGCTGGTGGCGCTTTGTGCCCAAAGACCAGTGGCCCGAGGATAACGAGAGCGTGCAGGCGATCATGCGCAACTGGTTGGCGGAGGTCGGCGATTGCCGCCAGGAGTTGGTGTTTATCGGTCAGAACATCGACTTCGCCCAGCTCACCGCCGAGCTCGATGCCTGCCTGCTGGACGACGCGGAAATCGCCCTGGGCATCGAGGCCTGGCGCACCCTGCCGGACCCCTTCGGACCTTGGCATGAGGAGGCGGCCTGATGCTCGCGCCGGTATTGCGGCAACCGTTGCGGCAGGTCAGCAGCGAGCAGATCGAGGTGTTCGGTGAGGTGCTGCGCGACGAGGTCAATCTGGCGGTCTGGCAGCGCCAGTTAGCGGCGTCGGTCAGTGTATTTGCAGTGCAGTTGGTGGCTCAGGGAGAACCGCTGGCGCAGTCGATAACCCTGGAGTTGGCCAGTCCGGAAAGTGCGCCAAATCTCCGAGGTTTGGTTGATGACTACAGTCATCTGCCTGGCCAGGCGGCCTTTCTGGATGACGCGAGTGGGTTGGTCAGCGCCTTTGCCTACCTGTTCGACGCCCGGCGCATTGGGTTGCGGCTGCGCATACTCGACAAGCCCATGTGCCCACGCTTTCACGTCGACCATGTGCCGGTGCGCTTGATCACCAGCTATGTCGGTGTCGGCACTGAATGGCTCAGCGAAGGCGTGATGGCGCGCCGGCGCCTGGGTGATGCGGCCGCCGAGCCCAGCGATGGGCGGCAGGTCGAACGCGCTTCGGCTGGGCATGTGTTGCTGGCCAAGGGCGAGAAATGGATTGGCAACGAGGGCGGCGGACTTATCCATCGCTCACCGCAACCACCGGTCGGTGAGCGGCGGTTATTGCTGACCCTGGATTGGTTGGCCTGACCGCCGCTTAAAAGGCCATCCACACGCCCTTGGATTGTTGTTCGCAGGCAGGCTTGAGCAGGCGCGCATCGCTGGCCACGCCGTAGTAGTGGATGTCTTGTTGATAGGGCGTGCCGGCCACTTTGGCATTGCGGCAGCTGCCAAAGGCGCCGATTGGGCATTGTTCAGTGTAGGTGACCTCAACCTTTTGCCCGGCCAGTTGCGGCTGGCAAAAGCCGTTATGGAACAGACCGGCCGGAATGCTGCGGTTTTGCTGGCAGACTTTGACGTCCACCTGCGCGCCCTGGCTGTGCACGATGCACGCTTCGGCTTGGGCCAGCAGGGGCAGGGCAGCTAATAACAGTACAAACCCGCGACGCATGGAAAAATCCTCCTCGATCAATTGCGCGGGACTTTACCATGCGTCTTTCCTGGCGCCGATAAAGGCGGCAGCATGGCGACTGCACGCCTATCGAGATTACCCATGCTCAGCCAGATTCCGACCCACTTGATCGCCGGCCCCTTGGGTGCCGGCAAGACCAGCCTGATTCGCCACCTGCTGGCACACAAACCGGTGGCTGAGCGCTGGGCGGTGCTGATCAACGAGTTCGGCCAGATCGGCTTGGACCAGGCCCTGCTGACCACCGGCGCGGACGGCATCAGCCTGGCGGAAGTGCCCGGCGGCTGTCTGTGCTGCGTCAATGGCGCGCCGTTTCAGGTCTGCCTGGCGCGTCTGCTGCGTCAGGCGCGGCCGGATCGCTTACTGATCGAGCCTTCTGGCCTGGGTCACCCGGCTGAGCTGTTGGGGCAATTGGCCGAGGCGCCGTGGGCTGGCGTGCTGGCCCTGCAGCCGCTGGTGTTGGTGCTGGATGCAGCGGCGCTGGCGGCGGGTCAGCCGCTGCCCGCCAGTCAGCAGGCGGCCCTCGATCTGGCTGGGCTGTTGCTGCTGAACAAGGCCGAGGGCCTTGATGACGCCAGTCGAGCGCGGCTGCAGGCGATATTGCCGGCGCGGCCGCTGTATTGGACGACTCAGGGCCAGCTGCCCTTGAGCGCTGTGCCGGGCATAGACGCGCGTGCCCAAGCGGCGGGCGCCGCGTTGCCACTGCCTGAAGGCGGCGGGGCGTTGCCGGCGCTATGGCGCGATCCGCGTGAGCCGATTTGCCAGGTACAGGAGCAAGCCGAAGGCTGGAGCATCGGCTGGCGCTGGCACCCCAGTCAGCAGTTCGAGCTGCTGAGGGTGCAGCAGTGGTTGGCGACGTTGCCCTGGCGCCGCGCCAAGCTGGTGCTGCAAACCAACGCCGGCTGGCTGTCGGCCAATGCCCTGGACGGCGAAGCGCCGCACTGGCGCGCGAGTGAATGGCGCAAGGACTCACGGCTGGAGCTGATCTTCAGTGCGGCGCAGGATCAACAGGCGCTCAACCAGGGGCTGGCCGCCTGTTTGCAGGCTAGTTAGCGGCTTTGCTGTGGCGCCGTTGGTGCCACCAACCGAGCAGCATTGGTACCAGCGACAGGCCGATGATGACCAGGATCAGCAGGGTCAGGTTCTGCTTGATAAAGGGCACGTTGCCGAACTGGTAGCCGAGGGTGATCAGGCCGCCGATCCACAGCAGGCTGCCGAGCACGCTGTAGCTGAGGAACTGGCCGTAAGGCATGCGTCCGAGGCCGGCGACGAAGGGCGCGAAGGTCCGCAGGATCGGCAGGAAGCGCGCCAGGGTGACGGTCTTGGCACCGTGGTCGGCGTAGAAAATCTCGGTGCGCAGCAGGTAGTCGCGGCGAAAGATCTTCGAGTTGCCGCGCTCGAACAGACGAATCCCGTAGCGGCGTCCGACCCAGTAGTTGCAGCTGTCGCCCAGGGTGGCGGCAAAGAACAGGCTGACGCCGAGAATCCACGGGTCGAGGCCACTGTGCACGGCGGCTGCGCCGGCGATAAACAGCAGTGAGTCGCCCGGCAGAAAGGGCATCACCACCAGCCCGGTTTCGCAGAAGATCACCAGAAACAGGATGGCGTAGATCCATACCCCGTATTGGGTGATCAGCGTCTCTAGGTGGCTATCCAGGTGCAGAAACAGGTCGAACAGAGCGGAAATATCCATGTAGAGCGTCACGTCGAAGCGTCAAAGGCGGCCATCCTAGCAGTAGTCGCTGAATTTTCCTTGTGCCGGTCGGCTGGTTAGACTGCTGCCATTGCGTCTAATGAGAGCCGTTATGTTGCTGCAACCCTGGTCCCATTCCTGTTCCGCTGGCTTCACCCTGCGCGGCTGGCACACGCCGCCGTCGGGCAAGCCGCTGCTGCATTTTCTGCATGGCAACGGCTTTTGCGGGCGCACCTATGAGCCGCTGCTGCGGCTGCTGGCGGCGGATTTTGACCTCTGGTTGTGCGACGTTCAGGGCCATGGCGACAGCGATCACGGTGGTCGTTTTCATGGCTGGAACCGCAGTGCCGAGCTGGCGCTGGAGGCCTTTGCAACCGGGCGCACGGCGTTCGGCGCGGTGCCCTGTTTTGCGCTCGGCCACAGCTTTGGCGGGGTGCTCACCAGCCTGATGTTGGCCCAGCAGCCGCAGCTGTTTCAGCGTGCGGTGCTGCTCGACCCGGTGCTCTTTACCCCGGCGATGATCGGCGTCATGGCGCTGTCTGACGTGGTGGGCCTGTACCGGCGCAACAGCATGGCCAGCAAGGCCCGCTCGCGGCGCCGGCAATGGCCGGATCGCCAATCGGCATTCGCCGGTTTGCACGGCCGCGGGATGTTCAAGGGCTGGTGCGACGAGGCTCTGCACGCCTACGTTGAACACGCCTTGAAAGAGGTTGAGGGTGGTGTTGAGCTGAAATGCCGGCCCAGTCGTGAGGCGGATATTTTCGGCTCCTTTCCCAAGCGCTTGTGGTCGTCCCTGGCCAAGGTGCAAACGCCGACTGAAGTGCTTTACGGGCAGAGCACCTACCCCTTTATCGCGGGCGCCGTGGCGCGCTGGATGGCGCTCAACCCCCATGTCAGCAGCCATACCCTGGCCGGTGGTCACTGCTTTATGCAGGAAGATGCTGAAACGGCGGCGCGCCGGATAGGTGCTTTTTTACTGCGCTGAGGGTGGGCGAGTAATTGCCCACTCCGGAGCTTGCCGGCCTCAGTAGGGCGGCGGTGGACGCTGGCGCCAGTCGTTGAGGTGCACCACGTTGGCCGGTGTGGGCGCGTCCTCGTCCTTGGCACTGAACGGATGGGCGGCCAGTTCGATCTGCCCGAGGTGCTGGCCAAACATGCTGATGCTGCCGACGTGGCGCTGCTCGCCAGTGACTGTGAACTCGAAGCCATATACCCGTGCCAGGCGCCGCCGGCCATGAGCGTCGCGCAGCAGACTGAGGCGGCGCAGGGCGACGTTGTCGTCGAGCAGCAGCACGTCCATTTTCTCGCAATGACGACGCACCAGAGCCAGGGCGCGCTCGCGAATGCCGTGGCCGCGCCACAACCAGGCGGCCGAGCTGGCGAACAGTAAAGCGATAAACAGATCGGCCAGGGTCAGCATGGGAACTCCTCGACAGGTGCGCAGAGCTTAACAAGCGGTTAAATGATCAGCCGGGCTCAAGGTTCGAGTTGCAGGGCCTGATAGCGCTGTTCGAGTTCCTGGCGGATCTGCCGGCGTTGCTGGGCCTGCAGGAAGCGCCGCTTATCGTCGAGGCTGACCAGTGGCAGCGGTGGCACTTCTTTGGGTTTGCCCTGGTCATCCACGGCCACCATGGTGAAGAAACAGCTATTGGTGTGGCGCACGGATTTTTCGCGGATGTCTTCGGTGATCACCTTGATGCCGATTTCCATCGAGCTGCGCCCGGTGTAGTTGACCGAGGCCAGAAAGGTCACCAGTTCGCCGACGTGGATGGGCTGGCGAAAGTTCACCTGATCCACCGACAGGGTCACCACATAGCAGCCGGCATAGCGGCTGGCGCAGGCGTAGGCGACCTGGTCGAGGTACTTGAGCAGGTTGCCGCCGTGCACATTGCCGGAAAAATTGGCCATGTCCGGGGTCATCAGCACGGTCATCGACAGTTGGGCGTTTGCAGTTTCCATAACAAGCTCTTTAAAGGTACAGAAGGACGCGTGATGCGGGTCGGCGGGGCGCAAGGATAACGCCAGTGCGCCCGGCGTGCCCGTAGAAATCAGCTTAACCCCCGGTTTGTGCGGCGGTTGCTGGGGGCGGGGGAAGGATGAAGCGCGTCGGCCAGGCTCGGGGCTTGGCGAATGGGGCGGGATATCGTGTTCAGGCGTGTTGCCGTGTTGCCGTGTTGCCTGCACCCAGCCGCTGCCCTGCGGCTGGGTGGCGTGGGTTACTTGCCGGCCGAGAGGCCGAAATCCATGGCCAGGTTGGCCCCGGTAATCGCCTCGGCATACGGCTGGCAGAGGAACCACACCAGCTCGGCAATTTCCTCTGGACGGATAAAGCGCGCGCTGGCGCCCTGCGGGTAAAGCTTGAGCAGGTCGCGCTTGTAGCCTTTGGGGTCGCCCTCGCCGTAGCGCTCGGCCTGGAAGTCGAGCATCGGTGTGGCGATATCGCCTGGCGACACGGCGTTGACGCGGATGCCGTCGGGCGCCAGATCGAGGGCCAGGGTTTTGCTCAGTAAGGTCAGCGCGCCTTTGCTGGCGCAGTAGGCCGCCGCGTTGCGGTTGCCTTGGTGGCCGGCGTCGCTGGCGATATTGACGATCGTGCCGCGGCTGTCGCGCAGGTGCGGGATGGCGGCGGCGCAGGCAAAGAACGCGGCTTTGACGTTGACGTCCATGAGCAGGTCGAAGTCCTCCTCGCTGAACGACTCCACCGGCCCTTCGCGCCACACGCCGGCGGCGTTGATCAGTGCATCCAGGCGCCCGACCCGTGCCAGGGTGCGCTCCAGCACATCGCGGCAAGCGGCTGCAGTGCGCAGGTCGGCGCTGATCGAGCCGGCCAGCGGCATCTCATGGCCGAGTTGGGCCAGCCCGGCGGCGTTCTGGTCGGTGACCACTACTCGCCAGTTGCCGGCGGCGAAACGCTTGGCCAATGCACTGCCGAGGCCACCGGCGGCGCCGGTAATCAGGACTACGGGTTGCGGCATAAGAAGATTCCTGGTGAAGAAAAGGCTGAACCTATGAGTGTCCCGCAGCGGTAACCAGTCAAGGCCAGGCGCAGAGGGATGGCGAAGGCGCAGTTGGCAATTGGCCACTGCGCATTTCGCCGGTCTCTCCCGTCACGCCTGAGCGCCGTAGCTGCTTAGGCGTGGGTCAGGTACCAGCGCCAGTCCTGCTCGCCAACCTCGCCCACGAATTGGCGGAACTCTTCCCACTTGATCGCCAGGAAGATTTTCAGGAAGTCCTCGCCTAGGGCTTCTTTCGCCCAGGCCGATTGCTCCAGATTGCGCAGGGCGGTCAGCCAGTCGGTTGGCAGGGTTTCGCGTGACTGCTCGTAGCCGTTGCCGATGATCTCTTCACCCGGGTCAATCTGCTGTTTGATGCCATGATGGATGCCGGCCAGGATCGCCGCTGCGGCCAGGTACGGGTTGGCATCGGCGCCACAGATGCGGTGCTCGACGTGGCGGCTTTTGGCTGGGCCTCCGGGTACGCGGAACGACACGGTGCGGTTGTTCACGCCCCAGCTCTTGGCCAGCGGCGCGTAGCTGTTGGCCTGGAAGCGGCGGTAGGAGTTGGCGTTGGGGCAGAAGATTGCCAGCGCGTCATTCAGCGTGGCCATCATGCCGCCAATCGCGTGCTTGAGCAGCGGTGTACCGTGCGGGTCTTCCGATGCCATCAGGTTATTGCCCTGTTCATCCGCCAGCGACACGTGCATGTGCATCCCGCTGCCGGCCAGGTCGCCGAATGGCTTGGCCATAAAGCAGGCGATGTAACCATGCTTGTTGGCAACGCCCTTGACCAAGCGCTTGTAGCGCACGCCTTCGTCGACTGCCTGCAGCGCATCGAAGCGGTGTTCCAGGGTCAGTTCGACCTGGCCTGGGGCATATTCGGAAATCGCCGTACGCACCGGCAGGCCCTGCACTTCGCAGGCGGTGTAGAGGTCATCGAGGAACGGCTGCAGCTGTTCCAGTTCATACACGCCGTATACCTGCGGCGCTTGCGGGCGCACGCCGTTGGTCTGCAGCGCCGGTTGCGGCCGGCCGTTGGCATCGCGATTCTTGTCCAGCAGGTAGAACTCCAGCTCCACCGCCATCACCGGATGCAAGCCGTCGGCTTTCAGGCGGTCGATGGTGCGCGCCAGTACATGACGGGGGTCGCCAGGGGCGGCGGGCATGCCCTTGGTCGGGTGCATGCTGACTTGCACCTGGCCGGTCGGGGTGCTGCGCCAGGATTGCATGGTCAACGAGCCCGGGATCGGGTGGGTCCAGCAGTCGGCATCGGCGACTTCCCAGACCAGGCCGCTGGCTTCGACATCTTCGCCCTGTACGGTCAGCGAGAGGATCGAGCTGGGCAGCGGGCGGCCACTTTCATAAATGGCCAGCAGTTCGTCACGGTGCAGCAGCTTGCCGCGTGGGATGCCGTTGGCGTCGATCAGAATCAGTTCAATCAGGCGCACCTCGGGGTGCTGGGCGAGGAAGTCGTGGGCTTCCTGGATTTCGGCAAATTTCATGATGGTGTCCTGGGTAGGATGGGTTAGCTGTTAGGCGGGCTAACCTATCGAAGCGATTTCTACGGATATTTGGCTTACTCGCGGGCGCCGGGGATGGCCAGCAGCTCAGCCAGGGCCTCGTCGAGGGTGGCAATCAGCTGGTCCACGTCGGCGGCCGAGGTAGCCGGGCAGCACAGGGTCATGTTGTGGAACGGCGTGATCAGGATGCCGCGGTTGATCAGGTACAGGTGCAGGGCCATTTGCAATTCGTCGTGGAACGCGGCCTCGGCCTGGGCGCCGGTTTTCGGCGACTGCGGGCAGAACTGGAATTCACTGCGTGCGCCCAGTTCGGTTACCGACCACTGGAGGTCGTATTTGCCGATCAGGCTGCGGAAGCCATCGGCGAGGCGCTTGGCCAGCGGCAGCATGTGATCGTAGGCCGCCTGAGTCATCACCTGTTCCAGGTTGGCGCGCATGCAGTGCATCGCCAGGGCGTTGGCCGACAGGGTGGTGCCCATGCCGCTGTGACCGTGGCCGTGGTTGCCGGCACTGGCGCGTTTGCGCGCGGCCTGCATGGCATCGGCCATCGCCGCGCTGCAACCGAAGATGCCGCACGGCACGCCGCCAGCGATCGGTTTGCCGACCACGAAGAAGTCTGGCTCCAGATTCCACAGTTGGGTGCAGCCACCCATGCCGGTGGAGATGGTGTGGGTTTCATCGATGATCAGCAGCGAACCGTACTTCTTGGTCAGCTCGCGGCACTTCTGCATAAAGCCCGGCTCAGGCAGGACCATGCCGATGTTGGTCATCGCCGGCTCGCACATCAGTGCGGCGACGTCGCCCTTGGCCAGAGCGGCTTCCAGGGCCTCGACATCGTTGAACGGGATCGAGCGGCTGTATTGGGTCAGGTCATAGGCCTGGCCGATCAGGCCGGAGCGCGGCTGGGTTTCGCCGTCGTGGCAACGCACCATCACGTCATCCACAGTGCCGTGGTAGCAGCCGTCGAACACCAGCAGCACCTTGCGCTCGGTGATCGCCCGCGCCCAGCGCAGTACGTAGCGGTTGGAGTCGGTGGCGGTGGCGGTGACCTGCCAGAACGGCAAACCGAAGCGCGCCGCCAGCAGCTCGCCTGCAACCACGGCGTCCTCGCCAGGGAGCATGGTGGTCAGGCCGTTGTTGCCCTGTTCGGCGATGGCCTTGGCGATCGGGTCCGGCGAGTGGCCGAACATGGTGCCGGTGTCGCCCAGGCAGAAGTCGATGTATTCGTGGCCGTCGACATCATAGAAGCGCGCGCCCTTGGCGCGGCTGACGAACAGCGGGTTCGGGGTCGACCAGTCGGCCATCCAGTGCATCGGCACGCCACCGAACAGCGAGTTGCGCGCCCGCTCGGCCAGGGCCACGGATTTCGGATTGCGCTCGATAAAGCGCGCTCGTTCACGGGCGGTGAAGGTTTCCACGGCGGATGGGCTGATACCACTGGCAGTCATGTTTGAACACCTCGTTCGAATTTCTGCACATTCTTATTTGTGATCACAGATAAGTCAATATCTGGATTTGAACGGCTATTTAGGTAATATGTCCGTAATTTGTGATCACAGGGTGGATAGAAATGAGCGAATCAGTCTGGCAGGACCAGGTGGCGTTGATCAGTGGCGCTGGCAGCGACAGCGGTATTGGCCTGGCCATTGCCCGGCGTTTGGGCCGCGTCGGCGTGCGGGTGCTGATCACCGCCAGCAGTGCGCGCATCTTGCAGCGCGCCGCCGAGCTGCAGGCTGAAGGTATAGATGCCCGCGCCATGGCTGCCGATCTCACCGACGAAGCGCAGGTCAAAGCGCTGGCCGAGTGGGCCCATGCGCAGTTCGGGCATATCGACATTCTGGTTAACAACGCCGGCATGGCCATGGTCGGCAGTCCGGAGCCGTTCGCCGAGGTGGCGGACATGGACTTGGCGACCTGGAATCTGTCGCTGGCGCGCAACCTGACCAGCGCCTTTCTGCTGACCCGCAGCGTGTTGCCGGGAATGAAGGCCCGCGGCTACGGGCGCATCGTGCACATCAGCTCGACCACCGGCACCCGCGGCAGCAACCCCGGTGAGTCGGCCTACAGCGCGGCCAAGGCAGCGATGCTGGGGATGAACATGAGCCTGGCCCTGGAAGTTGGCAAGCAGGGCATCACCGTCAACAGCGTCGCGCCGGGCTGGATTGCCACCGGCTCCTCGACCGAAGAAGAACGCCACGCCGCCACCTATACCCCGGTAGGCCGTGCCGGACGCCCGGAAGAAGTGGCGGCGGCGGTGGCGTTTCTCGCCTCGCCGGAGGCCAGCTATATCACCGGCGAAGTATTGGTCGTAGACGGCGGCAATTGCCTTATCGAAAACAAAGCACCCTGCTGAGCGCTTCTGCGTCGGTCAGGCGTTGTTGCAGGGTCGTCCGAAAATGCTCATTGACTGCAGTCAACTGCGCTTTTCGAACGCCCCTGCGCCTAGCCTGCCTCTAGCAGAATCACTCAGGTATTTATTCGTTATCTGGAGAACCCCATGCACAACTGCTCCCTGACTCTCGCGCAACTGCCGGCTCCGCCAGCGTTTAAACGGTAATTGACGATGGCCGATAATCTGCAGGATCAGCTGTACCAGAACATCCGTAGCGGCCTGCTCAGCGGGCGTTTCCAGCCCGGCGAGCGGTTGAAGATCCGCGACCTGGCCGCCGAGTGGGGTACCAGCCCGATGCCGGTACGTGCGGCGTTGCAGCGCCTGGTGGCGGAGGGAGCGCTGGAGGGCGAGGCGCAGCGTTCCCTGCGGGTACCGGCGATGACCCGCGAGCGCTTCGAGCAGTTACTGCCGGTGCGCATCAACCTCGAAGGCCTGGCCGTGGAGTTGGCCGCCGCGCGGATCACCCCGGCCGATCTGACGACCTTGCAAGGCTGCATCGAGCGCATGGAAGTGGCCTTGCGTGAGCGCAATGTGCAGGCCTATCTGGCCGACAACAGCCAGTTTCACCTAGTCCTCTACCAGGCCTGCGCCAACCCGGTGCTGCTGCGGTTGATTGAATCCTTATGGTTGCAGGTGGGGCCGTTTTTCAATCGGCTGTTCACCGAGGCCGATCTGTCCCTGCGCCTCAATGATTTCCACGCGGATTGCCTCAAGGCCTTACAGGCTGGGGATGGGACCGCGGCGCGGGCGGCCATCGAGCAGGACCTACAGTACTTCGGCAACTTCCTGCTCAATCTGCTCAGCCTGGCGCCGGCCAAGCGCAGCAAGCACTGAGCAGCGGACAGGCCTGCCCTGGGCAACTACACTCAGGGCCATCTCTCCGCGTCGCACAAGGGTTCGTTTGATGCAGGATTACAGCAATAAACGCTTTCTGGTGGTCGACGACTTTTCCGATTTCCGCACCTCGATGAAAAGCATGCTGCGCGATATCGGCGCCAAGGATGTCGACACCGCCGATCGCGGTGAAGATGTGTTGGCCATGTGCCGGCACAAGCGTTACGACATCATCCTGCACGACTACAACTTGGGCGCCGGCAAGAATGGTCAGCAGGTCTTGGAAGAGCTGCTAATCGGCAAGCTGATCAGCCATCAGTGCATCTTTATCATGGTCACCGCCGAGAGCAGCCAGGCCATGGTGCTCAGCGCCCTGGAGCACGAGCCCGATGCTTACCTGACCAAGCCGTTCAATCGTGCCAGTCTGATCCAGCGTCTGGACAAACTGGTGGAGCGCAAGGACGCGCTCAAGCCGATTTTGCAGGCGCTGGATAAACACGATCCGGCGGCGGTGCTGGCCGCCAGCGCCACACTCAGCCAGCAGGACAAACGCTATGCGCCGCTGTGCCAGCGCTTTCGCGCCGGTGCCCTGCGTGATTTGGGCCGCCAGGATGAGCTGGAAACCCTGCTCACCGGCATCCTCGCTGATCGCGCCACGCCTTGGGCGTGCATGGCTCTGGGTAGCCTGCTGCATGCCCGTGGGCAGTTGTCACGGGCGCGTGAAGTGCTCGAGCAGGGCTTGCAGAGCTTTCCGATGATGCCGGGTTTGTACGATGGCCTGGCCGCCGTGCTGCTGGCCCAGGGCGAAAGCCCGCGCGCCCAGCAGATCCTCGAAGAGGCGATAAAGCTGTCGCCGTTGGCGATTCGCCGGCAGATGGAGCTGGGCAAGCTAGCTCTCGATAATCAGGATTTCGGCACCGCTACACGGGCCTATCGGCATGCCATGGAGCAGGGCCGCACCTCGATGTTCAAGAGTCCGGACAACTACCTCGGCCTGGCCCAGGCGCTCACCGCCCAGGCCGGTGAGGGGAGTCTCGACAAGCGCGTGCAGGCCGATATCAACCAGACCCTCGGCGAACTGCAGAAGAGCTACAGCGACGACTCGGTGGTGCAGGTGCGTGCGCGTCTGACTCACGCCCAGAGCCTGGTCAAATCCGGTGATCCGGCGCTGGCCAAGAAACTCACCGATGAGGCCCTGAGCCAGCTGGGCGAGCTGGACCAGCTCTTCTCCGCTGCCGTCAGCCTGCAGGTGGCCAGCCAGTTACGTGAATTGGGCCAGGCGGATGCCAGCGATGCGCTGCTGAAAAACTGCGTCGAGGTTTACGGTGATGACCCGGCGGTGATGCAGGGCATTGCCAAACAGACCGATGATCCCGACATCCTCGGCCTCGCCACCGAGGCCATCGACTTCAACCGCCAGGGCGTGCGCAGTTACCAGATGGGCCGTTACGCCGATGCTCTGGAGTTGTTTCGCCAGGCCCTGCAGCGGCAGCCGAAGAACATCAGCATTGCCCTTAATACCGCGCAGTCGTTGCTGCGTCTGGGCGGTGACAAACCAGACGAAGCCCTGCTCGACGAGTGCCGTCAGTGCCTGCAGGCAGTGCGCTTGATGCCGGCCAGCGACCCGCGCCACGCGCGCTATCAGCAACTGCACAACAAGGCGTTTGGCACATGAGCACGACACCCGAGGGGCTGGATTTCTCCACGGTGATCGCCTCCACCGTGCATGACATGAAGAACTCCCTGGCTCTGCTGACTCAGACCCACAGCCAGTGGCTCACCCAGTTGCCCGAGGAGCTGCTGCACAACCGCGAGCACGGCATCATCGAGTATGAGTTCGCCCGTCTGAACGGCATGCTGGTGCAGCTACTGGGGCTGTACAAACTGGGGGTCAACCAGTTGCCGTTGCGCCCGGCGCACCACGAGCTGGAGGACTTTATCGAGGCGCAACTGGCGCGCCACCACGAGGTGCTGCAGAGCCGCCATATCGAGGCCCGTTGTGAGGTGGAGGAGTTCGGCCTGCTGGGCTTCTTCGACCAGGACCTGATCGGTTCGGTGGTGGCCAATATCATCACCAACTCGATCCGTTATGCGCAGCAGCACCTGCTGGTGCGGGCCTGGGAGGAGGCGGGGGTGTTGGTGTTGTCGATCTGTGACGACGGCGCCGGTTACCCTGAGGAGATGCTCGCCAAGCAGTCCGACTATGCCCTGGGCATCAACCACAGCACTGGCAGCACCGGCCTGGGCCTTTACTTCGCCGGACGCATCGCCGCACTGCATGAGCGCCATGGTGTGCATGGGCATATCGAGATCAGCAACGGCGGGCCACTGGGCGGTGGCGAGTTTCGTATCTATCTGCCCTGAGAGCCTGCCTACGATCTCTTGATCGTAGGCCATGCTGCGTTGCAACGCAGTAACAGCCTCCGGCTGATCAATTGGGCTCAGGCTGCTCATTTACGGCTTGTAAACTCCGCGCCCTCGCCCAATTTCGCCTTGCCTTGCCTTGCCTTGCCTTGCCTTGCCATGCCTGGCTCTAGCTCAAAAGATCGTAAACAGGTTCTGAGAGATCCATCACTCGGTTTTCAGCTTTCCAGCCACACATCGCGAGCCCAGTGCCAGACTGAGTCCCAGGTTTCGTCGGTCAGTTCGCCTTCGGCGCCGGACCACAGGGTGACTTCACCTTCGACATCGACCACGTAATAGTCGCGACCGTCTTGGCACAGTGGCACCAGGTCGCGAGGCACGCCCAGGTCCCAGGCGGTTGCGGTGACCTCTGGCAGGTAGGTGTGTGATTGCGGGTCGCTGGCGGTGACTGGTTCCAGACGACCGTAGACCACGTCGCTGACCTTGAGCAGAAACTCGCGCAGCTCAAACGGCAGGTGGATAAGGATCTGCTCCTGGATTTCCACCAGGGTTTCTTCGTCGGGCAACTCCAGCGGCACGGGTACCGGCTCGTTGAGTTCGCGCAGTTGTTCGATGACTTCTTCCACGGTCTGGATCTCCAGTTGCAAGGTGGGCGCGCCAGGCTGCGCCGACGTGCGAGCGAGTCTACCAGCCCGCTGGTCTGTGTGCCGGTGTCGACGAGTCACCTTGCCCTCAGGCTTTAGCTGCTATTGTCGATAGACAAAGGTAAGAGCAAGGCCAAATGGCCGCAGGGTGGAACGACGATGAGTAAAGAAGCCGAAGCCGGCGTTGAAGAACCGCTCAGCGATGCCGAGCGCCTGCAGGTTCTGGAAAAGTCTGCCAAGTTGAATCGCTTGCTACTCTTTGGTGTGGCAGGCGTGGTCGTGCTGATACTGGTGGGCATGTTGGCTGTGAAAGTGGCCGGCCTGTTCGCGGAAGACCCGAGCAAAGCGGCGGCAGAGCAGATCAGCCTGCTGGAGAAGCAGGTGAAGGGCCTCAAGGGCGACATCAGCGAGTTGCAGGGGCAGGTCTTAAAGCAGGAGGCGCAACTGGCGCTGCAGCAGACGGGAAATCTCGCCGGCATTCTCAAGCCGACAGAGGACCCTGGCACGGTGAGCCAACTGGCGAAAACCCTGCAAGGCCAGGAGAACGACTTCCAGCAGGTGATCCTCACCCTGCAGGTGGGCATGCGTGATCTGGCTTATATGCTGCCGGGTTCGCGTACTTGGTTGGACTACTACACCGAGACCCTCAACAAGTCGTTGGCAACCAGCAAGGCCCGCACGCTGGAACTGCAGCAATGGGCCAGGGGCGAGGCGCCGGCCGTGATCGCGCCGGTATTCAAAAAGCCCTAAGAGGATATGCCGATTGGCTGATCTGCCAGGCGTGCTTGCCGTGGCGGCCCTGATCGGCGTGTTTGTGCTCTGCCAGACTGGCCGCTTTGTCGCCCTGTCTGGAGTTGCCCATGGCCGTTGCCAATCGCCTCAATCGCGTCGTCGCGCTGATCTACAGATTACCCGCCGCGTGGCGCACCCCACTGCTTAGTCGTTTGTTCGGCTCCCAGGTCAAACTGGCGGGCACCGCCCGTGTGCGTGTGCATGAAATGACCCGAAGTCAGGCGACTTTGAGCATCGCCAACCGTCGGCCGGTGCAGAACCACATCAAAGGGGTGCATGCCGCCGCCATGGCCTTGCTGGCCGAGTCGGCCACAGGCTTTCTGGTCGGTATGAATATGCCCGACAACAAGCTGCTGCTGATCAAGAGCCTCAAGGTGGATTACCTCAAGCGCGTGGTCGGTGGGCTGACTGCAGTGGCCAGCCTGACTGCTGAGCAGATTGCGGCGATGGCGCAGCAGGATAGGGGGGAGGTGCTGGTGGCTGTGACTGTCACCGATGACAGCGGCCAGCAGCCGATTGCCTGCGAAATGCTCTGGGCTTGGATCAGTAAAAAGCCCTGAGCAGCGGCACCATCAAGGCGCGCCACGCAGGGCCTGGTTGTCGCAAGGCGGGTATTAGCCCATGTGGAAGAAGGCCAGCTTGTTGCCGTCCAGGTCACGGAAGTAGCCAGCGTAGAAGCCTGGCATGCGTTCGCCCGGAGCACCTTCGTCGGTGGCGCCAAGGCTGATGGCCTTGGCATACAGCGCGTCCACGCCGGCGCGGGAGCCGCCCGGTAGGGAGATCATGTTGCCATTGCCAGGGCTGGCGGCTTCCTGGTTGTAAGGCACGCAAATACCGAACATCGGTTGGCCCATGGTGGTGCCGTAGAAGGCTGCGCGGCCGACATCCATCAGCACCTTGGCGCCCATCTCGCCGAGCAGGGCATCGTAAAAAGACTTGGCCTTGGCCAGGTCATTGGTGCCAACCATTGCGTATCCGATCATGTTGCAATCCTCTTGGGTGTGGGTGGTGCAAGGTCGTCTGACTTTAGCAGAGCCTGGAGACAACAAACCCGGGCGAACCCGGGTTTGTCAGTTACTCAGCGCAACTTAGTTTTGGCGCATGCCGGCGATCAACCACGGCTGGTTGTCGCCCTGGGCACGTTCCATACGCCAGCTCTCGCTGAACGGTTCGCCCTGGTCAAAGCGCGAGGTCTTCTCGATGCCGCTGAAGGTCAGGGTGGCGATGGTCTTGTCGGCCTGGTCGTCGAGACCGTCAAGTTGTACTTCTAGGTTGTCGATGTAGGTCGACTGGAAGGCATCGCCCAGATCGGCACGCTCTTTCTGCAGGAAGGCCTGCAACTGCGGCGTGGTGAACTCGGCAATCTTGTCCATCTCGTTGGCATCCCAGTGCTGCTGCAAGCTGAGGAAGTGCTCACGACCGGCATTCACGAAGCTGGTTTCGTTGAACCAGGCCGGTGCCTTGATTGGTGCCTTGCCGCTGGCGGCGCTGCTGCCACCAAAAATCGACGCTGGGGCGCTTTGCGGCATTTCGCGCTGATAGGGCACGCCACCGGCCATTGCGGGCTGGGCATGGGCCTGCTGCTTGCGGCGCGAAGCGATAAAGCGGAAGGCCAGGAAAGCGATCAGGGCGATGATCAGCATGTCCATAATCTGCATGCCTTCGAAGCCGTCACCCATGAACATCGAGGCCAGCAGACCGCCAGCAGCCAGGCCAGCCAACGGGCCGAGCCAGCGCGAGGCACCGCTGGCGGCAGCCGCTTTGCCAGCCATAGGCGCGGCGGCAGTGGCGGCCGGTGCAGTCTGACGGGTCTGTGAGGCTTGATGGCTAGGCGCGGAGCCAAAGGATTTGCCACTGCCCATCCGCTTGGCACTGGCTTCCATGCTCAAGGTCAGGCCCAGGCACAGGGCCAGAAACACGGTCATAAAACGTTGCATTGAGTCATCTCTCAAATGGATTGCACGCGCGCATCTTGCCCAGCCAGGGCAGCAGAGGCCAGCGTTAGAATGTTTCTGGATTTATGTGCAAGGGTCGGCTCATTAGCGGCCGTGCCCTCACACCGCCTCCAGCTTGGCGTAGCCGAGCATCAGCCACTTGGTGCCTTCGCTGGTGAAGTTGACCTGCACCCGTGCCTGGGCGCCTGCGCCTTCGAAGTTGAGGATCACACCTTCGCCGAATAGAGAGTGACGCACCGTTTGGCCGAGGCTGAAGCCGGTTTCCGGCACCTCAGCGCCAGCGAACAGGTTGCTGTTGCTCATGCTCTGGTTGCGGGTGCCGGCGAAGGGGCGACTGACGCTGTTGCTCAGGCGCACTTCCTGGATCAGACCGTCGGGGATTTCGCGGACGAAGCGCGAGACCTTGTTGTAGGTCTCGTTGCCGTACAGGCGGCGGGTTTCCGCGTAACTGATCACCAGCCATTGCATGGCGCGGGTGATGCCGACGTAGGCCAGGCGTCGCTCTTCTTCCAGACGGCCGGGCTCTTCCAGGCTCATCTTGTGCGGGAACAGGCCTTCTTCCATGCCGACCAGGAACACCCGCG
>NKIE01000708.1 GCA_002256055.1 Pseudomonas sp. PGPPP3
CACCCGCCCGCGCGGCAAGAACGCCATCGAAGACGCAGAAAACCGCGACAGCCTGCTCGCTGACCCCAAGGAGCGCGCCGAGCATCTGATGCTGCTCGATCTTGGCCGCAACGATGTCGGCCGTGTGGCCGCCGCAGGGACGGTCACCGTCACCGACAGCTACATGGTCGAGCTTTACAGCCATGTGATGCACATCGTTTCCAACGTCGTCGGCCGTCTGGCGGATGACAAGGACGCCATCGACGCGCTGTTTGCAGGCTTTCCGGCGGGCACCGTGTCCGGCGCGCCCAAGGTCCGGGCCTGTGAGATCATCGCCGAGCTGGAACCCGAAACGCGCGGAGCCTATGCCGGTGGCGTCGGCTATTTCTCGCCCGACGGCAATCTCGACAGCTGCATCGTCCTGCGCACCGCCGTGGTGAAAGATGGCGTCATGCACGTGCAGGCCGGTGCGGGCAGGAACGCCGCAGAAATGTGCTCGTCCAGACACTCCTGGTGCTCGCCGATCCAATACAGCAGGTGGCTGTCGCGCCACAGGCTGGGCGGCGGCTCCTGATAGAGCTGATAGTGACGCAGTAAACTTTGCGCAAGAAAGTGCTGGGCCATGTACAGGCACCAAGCCAGGTGCGGCCGTGACGGCTGTCGGCCTTGCAGAATCTGCAGTAGCAGGCGTTTGAAGCCGGCGGCCAACTCGCTGCATAGGCGCACGAACAAGGTCGGCGGGGCGCTGTGGTCGGCGTAGGCGCTGGCGTAATGCCGATAGGCGTCGCTGAAGCTTTGCAGGGCGCGCTGTCTTTCAAGTAAGGTCATGGCGCTGCGATTGAGGCGAAACAGCAGGCTCAGTACCTCCTGCAGTGCTTCGTCGCTGTCTAGCTGGCGCGCAGCCGCCAGGCGTTCGTTCAGATCGGCCAGCGAGGAAGCTTCCTCATTGAGGATGTCCGGCACTTCCAGGCGCAAGGCATCCAGCGTCATATCAACCCTGCGAGGATCGACAGCATGGGAATGCAACTCCATTGGTTCAAGGGGCGAATGCTCATAGGGGGCCTGGCCGTTTTATTACTGGCGGGGTGCGGCGAGAATTACGGCATTGATCAACATGGTAGAAAGGTAACGGCTGAGAGTCTTGAAGGCCAGTGGTTGCTGATTAATTACTGGGCAACCTGGTGTGCACCGTGCCGGGCTGAAATCGGTGAGTTCAATCAATTGGCCGGACAATTCAAGGGGCAGCCGGTCAGCGTGC
>NKIE01000709.1 GCA_002256055.1 Pseudomonas sp. PGPPP3
CAGGCGGATCTGGGAATTGCATTTGACGGTGATGCCGACCGCGTACTGATGGTGGATCACACCGGGGCGGTGGTGGATGGTGATGAGCTGCTGTTCATTATCGCGCGTGACCTGCAGCAGCGTGGCCGTTTGCAGGGTGGTGTGGTTGGTACCCTGATGAGTAATTTGGGTCTGGAGTTGGCCTTGGCTGATCTGCAAATTCCCTTTGTGCGCGCCAAGGTTGGCGATCGCTATGTCATCGCGGAGTTGTTGGCGCGTGATTGGCAGTTGGGCGGTGAAAACTCGGGGCAGCTGGTTTGCTTCCAGCACACCACCACGGGTGATGCGATCATTGCTGGCTTGCAGGTTTTGCTCGCCCTGCGTCGTTGCGAGATGACACTTGCAGAAGCGCGTAGTGGCTTGCGTAAGTGTCCGCAAGTGTTAATCAATGTGCGGTTTTCCGGCGCGCTGGATCCGCTGGAGCATCCCGAAGTCAAGGCGGCCTGCGCCGAGATTGCTGAGCGCATGGCTGGGCGTGGGCGGGTGTTGCTGCGCAAGTCGGGCACCGAGCCGTTGTTGCGAGTGATGGTTGAAGGCGATGACGAGCTGCAGGTGCGAGCCTGTGCTGAGCAACTGGCAGCTGTCGTTACGCAGGTATGTGCCTGATTCTCTTGCCAGTATTGGAAGTGTTGGGTAACATCTGCGCCCACTTTGATCGACGAGGTAGAGCATGCGTCGCCCCATGGTAGCTGGTAACTGGAAAATGCACGGTACCTGCGCCAGCGTGGCTGAGCTTGCTGAAGGTCTGTGTGATCTTGCCTTTTCGTCGGATGTAGATGTGGCTGTATTCCCGTCCGCTTTGCACATCAGTCAGGTAATGGCTGTCTTGCAAGGTGTGAGTGTTGCAGTTGGTGCTCAGGATTGTTCGGTAGAGCCGATGCCGGGGGCGCTTACAGGTGAAGTCTCTGCGAGTCAGTTGCAGGATGCCGGTTGTGCCTTGGTGTTGGTGGGGCATTCCGAGCGTCGTCAGCTTCTAGGTGAGACGGATGAAGTGGTTGCGCGAAAATTTGCAGCTGCTCAAGCCTGTGGTCTGGTGCCGGTTCTCTGTGTGGGTGAGACACTTGCGCAGCGCGAAGCCGGTAAGACCTTAGAGGTTGTTTCGCATCAATTGGGTTGTGTGATTGATGAGTTGGGTGTTGGTGCGTTTTCGCGGGCTGTGGTGGCGTATGAGCCTGTTTGGGCCATAGGC
>NKIE01000710.1 GCA_002256055.1 Pseudomonas sp. PGPPP3
GCGCGTACGAGTCGGTGGCCTGCAGGTCGCCAAAGTCCTGTTCGACTTCGTAAACAACGAAGCCATTCCGGGTACCGGCATTGCTGCCGACCAGTTCTGGTCCGGCGCCGAAGCCGTGATCAACGATCTGGCCCCGAAAAACCGCGCTCTGCTGGCCAAGCGTGACGCTATCCAGGCACAGATCGACGGCTGGCACCAAGCCCGCGCCGGTCAGGCCCATGACGCCGCTGCGTACAAAGCCTTCCTGCAAGAAATCGGCTACCTGCTGCCAGAGCCGGCTGACTTCAAAATCACTACCACCAACGTCGACGCCGAAATCGCCACCATGGCCGGCCCGCAACTGGTAGTGCCGGTGATGAACGCGCGTTTCGCCCTCAACGCCTCCAACGCCCGCTGGGGCTCGCTGTACGATGCCCTGTACGGCACCGACGTGATCAGCGAAGAAGGCGGCGCCGAGAAAGGCCGTGGCTACAACAAGGTCCGTGGTGACAGGGTCATCGCTTACGCTCGCGCCTTCCTCGACCAAGCCGCGCCGCTGGCTGCTGGCTCCCACGTTGACTCCACCGCCTACCGCATCGAAGCCGGCAAGCTGATCATCAGCCTCAAAGGCGGCAGCAACACTGGCCTACAAGACGACGCTCAGCTGATCGGTTTCCAGGGCGACGCCGCCGCGCCGACCGCAGTGCTGCTCAAGCACAACGGCCTGCACTTCGAAATCCAGATCGACGCCAGCACCCCCGTCGGCCAGACCGACGCTGCCGGTGTCAAAGACGTGCTGATGGAAGCCGCACTGACCACCATCATGGACTGCGAAGACTCCGTCGCGGCTGTTGATGCCGACGACAAAGTGGTGATCTACAAGAACTGGCTCGGCCTGATGAAAGGCGACCTGGCGGAAGAAGTCGCCAAGGGCGGCACCACCTTCACCCGCACCATGAACCCGGACCGCACCTACACCGCCGTGGATGGCAGCGCCCTGACCCTGCACGGTCGTTCACTGCTGTTCGTGCGTAACGTGGGTCACCTGATGACCATCGACGCCATCGTCGACAAAGACGGCTTTGAAGTGCCGGAAGGCATCATGGACGGCCTGGTCACCAGCCTGATCGCCCTGCATGACCTGAAAGGCAACAGCAGCCGCAAGAACAGCCGCACCGGCTCGATGTACATCGTTAAGCCGAAGATGCATGGCCCGGAAGAAGCCGCGTTCACCAACGAGCTGTTCG
>NKIE01000711.1 GCA_002256055.1 Pseudomonas sp. PGPPP3
AGTTTGTTGATAAAGCTGACAATCGGTGTGTCGCGCAGGCGGCAGACTTCCATCAGGGCGATGGTGCGCGGCTCAACGCCTTTACCGCCGTCGAGCACCATCAGTGCCGAGTCCACTGCGGTCAGGGTGCGATAGGTGTCTTCAGAGAAGTCTTCGTGCCCTGGGGTGTCGAGCAGGTTGATCATCTGCTCGCGGTAAGGGAACTGCATCACCGAGGTGGTGATCGAGATGCCGCGCTGCTTTTCCATCTCCATCCAGTCGGAGGTGGCATGGCGGTCGGATTTGCGCGACTTCACCGTGCCGGCGATCGCAATCGCCTTGCCCATCAGCAGGAGCTTTTCGGTAATGGTGGTCTTACCGGCGTCCGGGTGGGAAATGATGGCGAAGGTACGGCGTTTGGCGACTTCGGTGGCCTGGATACTCATGCTCGGGAAACCCATCGACGGATAGTCGGATTGTCAAAAAAGGCGGCGATTATAGCGGTAAAAGTGGACCGAGCGGCGCCCGGTTGGCAGGCCGTGACGGTGGGCTTTGTGCAGCATTTTATGACGCGTTGTTTTGAATCAAGAACAGTCAATCGATAAGGCGACAAAGGACTGCAAAATGGCGGCAATTATTGATTGATCTGCAGCGCTCATGGTCCTAAAGTTCGCGCCCGAACGCTCATGCTGGCAACGATCCATGCGGCTCAAGTACTGACGACGAGAGATCGATTTTCGATTCTCGGCGACAAGCCTTGGGAAGTAGGCGAACCAAAGTGGGGATACAGATACAGGCGTTCGCGGCGGCCTCACGGCACGCCACCCCTTTACAAGCACCCTTAGCTTGCTTTGCCCAATGGAGCCTCCAGCATGTCGATCAAGGTCGAAGACTACTACTCGCGCGAAACCTTTCAGAAAATGAAGGCGTTCGCCGACAAGCAAGAAACCCCGTTTGTGGTGATCGATACCTCGATCATCAGCCAGGCCTATGACGACCTGCGCGCCGGCTTCGAATTTGCCAAGGTCTACTACGCAGTCAAGGCCAATCCGGCCGTCGAGATCATCGACCTGCTCAAGGAAAAAGGCTCCAGCTTCGACATCGCTTCTATCTATGAACTGGACAAGGTCATGGAGCGCGGTGTCGGCCCGGAGCGTATTAGCTACGGCAACACCATCAAGAAAGCCCGCGACATTCGTTACTTCTTCGAGAAGGGCGGGCGCCGGTTCGCCACCGACTCGGAA
>NKIE01000712.1 GCA_002256055.1 Pseudomonas sp. PGPPP3
GTCGGTGCCGGAAACCAGCACCGGCTGCTTGTAACCTGCCGGGATTTCACACAGGGCACCGAAGCCGCCCAGGCCACCCATGACTTCCGGGCGCGCAGTGCGCTTGGCGACGCCCTTGATGCGTTCGACCAGGGCTTCACCGGCGTCGATGTCTACACCGGCGTCTTTGTAGCTGATGGAGGGTTGCTTGCTCATGGGTTTAGGCCTTTAAAGGGGAATTCGAGGGGCGACCGGGGGGCTGCGCGCGCCGGTCTGCGAAGGCGCGCGATTTTATCAGGCTTGAACGCCAGCGGCCATCGGCGCATGCCTGCCGGCCATCGAGTGGCTCGCCAGGCTTGCCGTCACGTGGTTTGTGTCGCCCTTAACTGAGGCGGAAGCGGTCCACGGAGTGCCCCAGCTCATCGGCCAGGCGCGCCAGTTCGTCGGTGGTGCGCGCGGTTTGCTCAATGACCTGGCTGTTGTCGTGGGACATGTTGGCGATGTTCTCCACTTGCTGGGCAATTTCGTTGCTGGCCAGGCTTTGTTCACCAATGGTGCGGGAAATGTCGTCGACCAGGCGCGTGGTGCTGAGGGTGGCATCGAGGATTTCACGGATGGCGCGCTCGACATCGGCGGTTACGGTCATGCCTTTGTCCACCTGGGTAACGCCGGCTTCCATGCTGGTCACCGCTTCACGGGTGCTGCTCTGGATGCGCTGTACCATGGAGGCGATTTCTTCGGTGGAGGCGCTGGTGCGGCCGGCCAGTTGCCGCACTTCATCGGCCACTACAGCGAAACCGCGACCCTGCTCGCCTGCGCGGGCGGCTTCAATGGCAGCATTCAGCGCCAGCAGGTTGGTCTGGTCGGCAATGCCCTTGATCACTTGGATGATGCTGAAAATCTGCTCTGACTCTTGATCCAGGGTGCGGATCACCTGGGCCGATGCCTGTACGGAATGGGCAATGGCGTCCATGTCTTTGCCCACCTGATGAATCACCAGTCCGCCATCTTTGGCCAGATGTTCGGCCTGGTTGGCCATTTGCCGGGCCTGTTCGGCATGGCGGGTGATTTCTTCGATGCTGGCATTCATCTGGTTGGCCGCTGCGGCCATGGTGTTGGCGCCGTCGGTTTGTTGTTGGCTGCTTCTGGCGACGCTGTGGCAGCCGCTGCTCAGGCGCTGAGTGATGGTGCTGACGCCCCGCGCTTTGGCCGGAATCAACTCGATCATTTCACGCAAA
>NKIE01000713.1 GCA_002256055.1 Pseudomonas sp. PGPPP3
AAAGACGGCGCTATGCGCGACATGTGGCTGAACAAGACGGAGCGTACTTAATCATGCGGCACATTATCTCCCTGCTTCTGGAGAACGAACCCGGCGCTCTGTCTCGTGTTGTCGGCCTGTTTTCGCAACGCAACTACAACATCGAAAGCCTGACCGTGGCTCCGACCGAAGACCCGACTCTGTCGCGCCTGACGTTGACCACCGTGGGCCACGATGAGGTGATCGAGCAGATCACCAAGAACCTCAACAAGCTGATCGAAGTGGTCAAGCTGGTTGATCTGTCCGAAAGCGCGCACATCGAGCGTGAATTGATGCTGGTCAAGGTCAAGGCGACAGGTGCGCAGCGCGCAGAGATCAAACGCACCACGGACATCTTCCGCGGCCAGATTGTTGATGTCACCAGCAGCGTTTACACCATCCAGCTGGCTGGCACGAGTGACAAGCTGGACAGCTTCATTCAGGCGATCGGCACTGCCGCGATCCTGGAAACCGTACGCAGTGGCGTCACCGGGATTGCCCGTGGCGACAAAGTGCTGAGCATCTAAACCTTTAGCGAACGGCCTTAGAGGCCAGGTAAATAGGGGAAATTCATGAAAGTTTTCTACGATAAAGACTGTGACCTGTCGATCATCAAGGGCAAGAAAGTTGCCATCATCGGTTACGGTTCCCAGGGCCACGCCCACGCTTGCAACCTGAAAGATTCCGGTGTGGACGTTACTGTTGGTTTGCGCAGTGGCTCTTCCTCGGTTGCCAAGGCTGAGGCCCATGGCCTGAAAGTGTCTGACGTTGCCAGCGCCGTTGCTGCTGCTGACCTGGTTATGGTTCTGACTCCGGATGAGTTCCAGGGCAAGCTGTACAAGGAAGAGCTGGAGCCGAACCTGAAGAAGGGCGCCACTCTGGCCTTCGCTCACGGTTTCTCTATCCATTACAACCAGGTTGTGCCGCGCGCTGACCTTGACGTGATCATGATCGCGCCAAAGGCTCCGGGCCACACCGTGCGTTCCGAGTTCGTTAAAGGCGGCGGCATCCCTGACCTGATCGCGATCTACCAAGACGCCTCTGGCAATGCCAAGAATGTTGCCCTGTCTTACGCTTCGGGCGTGGGTGGCGGCCGTACTGGCATCATCGAAACTACCTTCAAAGACGAAACCGAAACCGACTTGTTCGGCGAGCAGGCTGTTCTTTGCGGCGGTTGTGTTGAACTGGTCAAGGCTGGC
>NKIE01000714.1 GCA_002256055.1 Pseudomonas sp. PGPPP3
CGATGGCGCGCGGACGCTGGTCTATAAGGATGGCAGCTTTAAAATTGGCAGCCAAAGTTTTGCGGAAAGCGCGGTTAAGATCACAGCGGTCTCTGACGGCAATGCACCCACACTTAACATAACCGACACCACTGCACGTCTTGTTCTCTCGTCAGGCGCTGAAGCATCAATTGGCGGTAAAGTGCTGGTGATGGGCACCAGCAGCGGCAAGGAATATGTGGAGGTGCTAGGCGGCAAAGTGAGTTTCGATCCCAGCTTCAATGGCGGTGGCGATGTGATTGACCTGCCGGGCAATGCCAAAGCATGGTCTGCCGTCCGCTCTGGCTCCTCTATGCTCCTTACTAAAGGCAGTGACAGTGCATCCATACCCATTGGCACAACTGGTGCCGATCTTGCGTTTGACGATGTTACCCGGACACTTCTTTTTGCCAGCGGGCAGTTTAAGATCGGCACACAGGTGATTGAAGGAAGTTCTTCGATCACACTGTTCGGATAACGCTCTAAGCTTGAGCCCGTTCTTCTAAACGAGCAAAATCGTATGCACGAAGGAAGCACGGGTCCCATCTACCAATAACGGGGGGTGCCCCCGGGGTACGGTCTCGATTTCCAGAATTTTGATGTGGGGGCGTTGCTAATCTGGCAGGGCAGGCGCTCCCCATAGGTGGAGACATCATCCGATAGGTCTGCGGCATCCCGCGCCAAGGGTGTCTGGCTGTGCAGGCTGTTTAGAACGCGCAGCTCTTCTGGCTCAAGTTCGCTGCTATTCTTGCCTAAATAGGTTGTCGACAATTGTTCAATGGGATGAGAGGCCATGCAAAACTCCGCAGTGCACCAGACGCCCTAACATTCCCTCCTATATGGCGCGGGCAGCGTGCAAGCGGGGCACAATTCAATCTACAGGATATGTCGTCGACAGCTGGTTAGAAAAATCGGACGTCGGCAGGATCAGCTTAGGAGATCAGAAAGTCTTGCATAATCGTCGATCAACAGGTGCGGCTTTTGATTGTCCGGCAACCCGGCCACGACATCCCGCTTCATGAGGCCGGTCGTCAGGCCGACGCCCACAGCCCCTGCCCCGCGCGCCATGCGCATTTCCAATGCGGGATCATCGCCGAAGACGACAATGTCACGCGCGGCGCTCTTTGGCAGGCCCATGGCCGCCACAGCGGCGTCAAACCACTGCTCAACCTCATCACTAACAGAG
>NKIE01000715.1 GCA_002256055.1 Pseudomonas sp. PGPPP3
AATAGCAGGCAGCCTTCGCGCCAGGAGGCTAAGTGGCAGTGTTCCCGTGCGGCTGGTTGCAACTGGCTTTCCAGCAAGTGTTGCAGGCGATCCAGGCGCTGGGCGGCACTGAACAGCGCTTTCAGCGGTTTGGCTTCGCGCAAGAGTGCCGACGGTGCGCGGGCTGACAGGGGGCGAAAGGCCATGGTAATAGCTCGGTTGAGTGAGGCGCCATGGTAGCAGAGTGCTCCTCACAAGCGCTCAGGGCGGGCTCGTGTCTGACCCAGGTCATGGACTGTAAGTAACGCGCTTTCCTCGCCGACGTTTCCGGGTAGAATGCTGCCTTCGCAAGCGGCCATGAGGGCTGCGCGGGTGACTTTAACTGCCACCCTTCATCCATACGCGTGGAAGAATCTGTCGATATGTTTGCGCCTTTGTTAAAGAAAATCTTCGGAAGCAAGAACGAGCGTGAAGTTAAACGCATGCTTAAAACGGTTCAGGCCGTTAACGCTTTCGAAGAGCAAATGCTTGCTCTGTCCGATGAGCAATTGCGGGCCAAGACCGCTGAGTTCAAAGCGCGCCTGGCCAAGGGCGAGACACTCGACCAACTCCTTCCGGAAGCCTTTGCCGTTGCTCGTGAGGCTGGCAAGCGGGTGATGGGCATGCGTCACTTCGATGTGCAGTTGGTGGGTGGTATGACCCTGCACGAAGGCCGCATCGCCGAGATGCGCACCGGTGAGGGTAAAACCCTGGTGGCAACCTTGGCGGTGTACCTGAATGCCCTCGAAGGTAAGGGCGTGCACGTGGTTACGGTCAACGACTATTTGGCGCGCCGCGATGCCAACTGGATGCGGCCGCTGTATGAGTTCCTCGGTCTGACGGTGGGTGTTGTTACGCCGTTTATGGATCCGCAGGAAAAGCGTCTGGCCTATGCTGCCGACATTACCTACGGCACCAACAACGAATTCGGTTTTGACTACCTGCGCGACAACATGGCGTTCAGCCTGGAAGAGAAATTCCAGCGTGAGATGAACTTTGCTGTGATCGACGAAGTTGACTCCATCCTGATCGACGAAGCGCGTACTCCGCTGATCATCTCCGGCCAGGCCGAAGACAGTTCCAAACTCTACACCCAGATTAATCTGCTGATTCCGAAGCTGAAACTGCATGTTGAAGAAGAGGAAGGTGTAGTCACCCAAGAAGGTCATTACACCCTTGACGAG
>NKIE01000716.1:0-846 GCA_002256055.1 Pseudomonas sp. PGPPP3
GGTGAGCAGTGCTGGCATGGAAATCAGCATGGCGGTGCGGTAGGGGATTAGTTCTGCGCCGTCGCCACTCTTGCCCATGGCCATATTGGCGGCAATCGGTGCCATGGCCAGGCCGATGGAAATGATCACCGGGCCGATGACCACTGGCGGCAGCATGCGGTCGATAAAACCGGTGCCTTTGATCTTCACTGCCAAGCCGAGGAAGGTGTACACGAAGCCGGCGGCCATCACCCCGCCCATGGTCGCGGCCAGGCCGAACTGGCCCTTGGCGAGAATGATCGGGGTGATAAAAGCGAAGCTGGAGGCCAGGAATACCGGCACTTGGCGGCCGGTGACCACCTGAAACAGGAGGGTGCCAAGGCCCGCGGTAAACAGCGCGACGTTAGGGTCCAGGCCGGTAATCAGCGGCATCAGCACCAGGGCGCCGAAGGCCACGAAGAGCATCTGCGCGCCGGACAGCACGGTGCGCCAGAGTGGATCGTTGAATTCATCCTGCATTTAGGCGTCCTTTTGCTTGGTGCCGAAGATCTTGTCGCCGGCATCGCCCAGGCCCGGAATGATATAGCCGTGTTCATTCAGGCACTGGTCGATGGAGGCGGTGAAGATCACCACGTCCGGGTGTGCGCTTTCGACCGCCTGGATGCCTTCGGGAGCAGCCACCAGCACCATGGCGCGGATTTCCTTACAGCCGGCTTTTTTCAGCAGGTCGATGGTGGCGACCATGGAACCGCCGGTGGCCAGCATCGGGTCGATAATCAGGGCCAGGCGCTCGTCGATTTCCGGCACCAGTTTTTCCAGATAGGTGTGGGCCTCCAGCGTTTCCTCGTTGCGGGCCACGCCTACGGC
>NKIE01000716.1:856-1197 GCA_002256055.1 Pseudomonas sp. PGPPP3
GCTTCACGGGTTTGCTCATTGCGCGCCACGCCGACGGCGCTGACCTTGGCGCCGGGGATCAGGCTGAGTACGCCGTCGAGCATGCCGATGCCGGCGCGCAGGATTGGTACCACGGTGATCTTCTTGCCGGAGATCTTTTCCACCTGCACCGGGCCACACCAGCCGTCGATCTGAATATTTTCCAGGGGCAGGTCTTTGGTTGCTTCATAGGTCAGCAGGGCGCCAACTTCCTGGGCCAGTTCGCGGAAGTTTTTCGTGCTGATATCGGCGCGGCGCAGCAGGCCGAGTTTGTGGCGGATCAGCGGGTGGCGGATCTCAAAGGTAGGCATGACGGGGCTCTC
>NKIE01000717.1 GCA_002256055.1 Pseudomonas sp. PGPPP3
ATGAGCGACCGTCGCATCCAAAATGCATCTCAATCGAAGCCGCTCAACTTCACACAAAGCAGCAGCCTTTCCCGCTGGCGGCACGCGAACACCAATTTCACTATCCAGAAGCACTGCGGCCTGCGAATAGGCGGGGCTGACAAATGAAAGCCGCGCGGCCATGTGTGCAATAGCCACGAGTATCTCATCGCTGAAACTTGAAAGCCGAGGAATAGGGCATTCCTTCAACAGATAAGCGCTAATATTTACGCCGCCAAATCGGTACCTAAGAAAGGAGTCAAACGCAAAACTACAAAGAACCGCCTGTAGTACCAACAGCTTCGAGACGGACGCGTCCTTTACTTGCAGCGAGTAAACCGATTCACCGCAAGGATAGTGGGGGATGAGCGAGCATTTGAGAGACCTAGAGTTCGTGGCGGAACTGACCTTCACGACACCAAGTTTTAGCCCACGTTTTATCTTTTCACTACTCTGACAGTCCTCCAGTGAAACAAGATATTGCGGCCTAAAGACCTTTTCGCGCAAAGGCAAATCTTTCCACTTCGCCATTCGCCCTTTTCCAGATTCCCATGACTGCGCTAACCCATCGAAGAATCCAACCATTCTTCCCTCGTACAGAGGTAGCGCATACCTTTCGAGGTGCTGATTTACAGCGATGCCGAGGCCGTCATCAAAGGCATAGCCGGCGTTTACCCATTTATCTCGTGGAGGGAAAAGCTTTGAATCATCGGTCATGTGGAGTTCGCGACCGTAATCCACCTCCCACGCTTCATCTAACGACCCAACGGGGATATTTTCTTCGTAGGTGCGCTGAAGGAGCAAAACATCGGTTTGCGAGCTTAGCTCTACCATCGCACGAAGCGCCGGGCTGAAGGCACCAATGTTCTTTGCGCTATACCCTAGGCACAATTTCTCCGCTCTGCCCCAGTCATCAACATTCCTCCGCATAAAGGCGGTCCGAATGACTTCGGTATTTCCAGCCTTCTGAGCGATCAAGGCGCAGAACTTGAAGGACCGGTGGATGTCAAAAATGCCTTCGCGATTCTCGAAGCCGAACAACCACTGCCAGTCGCAGTGATCCAAGAACAACTCACGCAGGTTCGTCGTGCCCTTGTCGGTGTAGATGCCGCTGGGCACGATCATGCCCATGCGGCCCTGGGGCCGCATCAGCGCATGGCTGAGTTCCAGGAACATCT
>NKIE01000009.1:0-7203 GCA_002256055.1 Pseudomonas sp. PGPPP3
CGTCATCATCGGCTTGAGCAGGGCGGCGTATTCCATGCACTCGTCGAGCGTCTTTTGGAAGTCGATCGCCGGCTCTTGGTAATAATTGACCAGTACGAAGTTGTGATAGTCGAGCAACTCGGCAAGCTTGGTAGCGAAACGCTCGGCGTGGAACAAATCACCAATGCGCAGACCACGACGCGCCACCTTGTCTTCATAGGCAGGGCCGATACCACGACCGGTCGTACCGATCTTGGCCTCACCACGAGCCTTCTCACGCGCCTGATCGAGTGCTACGTGATAGGACAAGATCAGCGGGCAAGACGGGCTGATGCGCAGACGCTCACGCACCGGCACACCCTTCTCTTCCAGCTTAACGATCTCACGCATCAAGGCGTCTGGCGCAACCACTACACCATTACCGATCAGACACTGCACGCCTTCGCGCAGAATGCCCGAGGGAATCAGATGCAAAACGGTTTTCTCGCCATTGATCACCAAGGTGTGACCCGCGTTGTGGCCACCCTGATAGCGCACCACCGCAGCAGCGTGCTCAGTCAGCAGATCAACGATCTTGCCTTTGCCCTCATCACCCCATTGGGTGCCCAGGACTACGACATTCTTGCCCATAACACTTGTCCTCTTTACGGAAGCTCGATGCCGGCGCAGGCCGGCGGAAACAATTCAGGGCGCCAGGGGCGCCAGCTGCCAACGTCCGTCACACACCTGCAGCAGACGATCACAGCCCGCCGCGTGCGCTGCCGCCAGATCCTGCCCAGGCAATGCCTGCACCACACGCACACCCTCGCGGCGCAAGCGCTGCACGGCCTGCCACAGGTACAAATCATGACTGTCCGGAGCCCACACACCTGCAGGTATTTCGATCTCCGGCATTTGCCCACGATCGACCAGCGATTTCAAATCGGTGGAGAAGCCAGTAGCCGGGCGCGCACGACCAAAATCAGCGCCAATGTCATCATAACGACCACCCTGGGCGATCGACTGCCCCGAGCCCGGCACAAAGGCCGCGAAGACCACGCCCGTGTGATAGTGATAACCACGCAACTCGCCCAGGTCGAAGTACAGCGGCAACTCGGGGTAACGCACGCTGAGCATGTCGGCAATGGCCATCAGCTCATCCAGCGCCACATGCACCTCTTCCGGCGCCTCGACCAGGCAAGCCTGAGCCAGATCAAGCACATCGCGATCACCACACAACTCAGCCAGCGCACGCAGCATCTTGCGCGGCTCGGCCGGCAGTTCGGCGGTCAAGGCCTCAACCTCGTCAATAGCCTTGCGCTGCAAGGCATCAAACAGCTGCTGCTCCAACTCGCCACACAGACCGGCGGCACGGGCCAGGCCGCGGTAGATACCGACATGCCCCAGGTCCATGTGCACATCAGGCACCTGCGCCAGCGCCAGGGTGTCGAGCATCAAACTGATGACTTCAACATCGCTGGCCGGGCTGGCATCGCCATACAACTCGGCGCCCAACTGGATCGGGCTACGCGAAGTGCTCAACGCCCGCGGCTGCGCATGCAGCACGCTGCCGGCGTAACACAAACGGCTCGGCGCTTCACAGCGCAAGGTATGGGCATCGATACGCGCGACCTGCGGCGTGATGTCGGCACGAAAGCCCATCAAACGCCCAGAACTCGGATCAATAACCTTGAAAGTGCGCAGATCAAGATCCTGACCCGCGCCCGTCAGCAGCGACTCCAGGTATTCGATATGCGGGGTGATAACGAGCTCATAGCCCCAGTTCTGGAACAGATCCAGCACCTGCCGGCGCGCAGCTTCAATGCGCGCCGCTTCGGGCGGCAGTATTTCTTCGATGCCATCTGGCAGCAGCCAGCGGTCTACCGTTGCCATTTCGCTATTCCCCTCTCGACCTGGGCGGCAAGCCTTCAGTGAAGCAGATAAAGGAGGCTGGTCCCCAGCAGCATGCTGGCCAACCCCATTAGTCGCAGCTGCGTGTTACTCAGCCGCAATAGCTGAGCCAACGCCCCACGCCAACGCTGTGGAGAAAGAAAGGGCAAGACGCCTTCAAGCACCAACAACAAACAAAATGCGATGCCAAGTTCTTGCCACATGCTTCCCACAGACGCAAAAAAGCCGGGATTTTCCCGGCTGGCTCATGATAACACGTTTTCTTCTGAGGTCACCCCGGCGGGCGCTGGGCGCCCACCGGAGGTGGCTTCAAGGCTTGGCTTTTTCCAGGTAGCGGAAGAACTCGCTATTGGGATCAAGCACCAGCACATCACTCTTGCTGGCAAAGCTTTCGCGGTAGGCACGCAGGCTACGGTAGAAGGCGTAGAACTCCTGATCCATGCCGTAGGCCTTGGCGTAAATCGCCGCCGCCAGGGCATCGCCATCACCACGCGCCTCTTCCGAACTGCGATACGCCTCGGCCAACAACACGCGACGCTGGCGATCGGCGTCAGCACGAATACCTTCGGCCAACTCCTTACCTTTGGCGCGATGCTCACGGGCCTCACGCTCACGCTCGGTGCTCATCCGCTCAAACACGCTGCGGTTAACTTCCTTGGGCAGGTCAATGGCCTTGACGCGCACGTCAACCACTTCGATGCCCAACTCTTTCATCGCCAGCTTGTTCAGCAGGGCCGTGATATCCGCCATCAGCGCATCACGCTCACCGGACACCACTTCATGCAGCGTGCGCTTACCGAACTGGTCACGCAGACCCGACTCCAGACGGCGCGACAAACGCTCGTCAGCAATCTGCTTCATGCCCGAGGTCGCGGTGTAGTAACGCTCGGCATCCGCCACCCGCCACTTGGCGTAGGCATCCACCATCACCGCTTTCTTTTCCAGGGTCAGAAACCGCTGAGTCGGCGAATCAAGGGTCAGCAAACGCGCTTCAAACTTGCGCACCTGGTTGATGTACGGGTACTTCACATGCAGACCTGGCTGTACGTCAGCCTGCACGATCCGACCGAACTGCAGGAGCACAGCCTTTTCGGTCTGCGCCACGATGTAGAAGCTGTTCCAGGCCAATACAGCCAGAATCACGCCACCTACCAGGGCAATCAGTGATTTATTGCTCATCAGCGACTCTCCCGCGAACGCAGATCACGCTGCTATCGGCATTGCCGCCCGCCGCCGCAGTGACAGAAGCAGCGCTGGCGCCACGACCTTCGATCATTTTATCCAGCGGTAGATAGAGCAAGTTATTTTGCCCTTTATCACCGGTTACCAGCACCTTGCTGGTATTGCTGAAGACTTCCTGCATGGTGTCAAGGTACAGACGCTGACGCGTGACCTCAGGCGCTTTGCGGTACTCGGCGACCAGCTTGGTAAAGCGATCCGCCTCACCCTTGGCACGAGAAACCACTTCATCGCGATAGCCGTTGGCATCTTCAAGAATACGCTGCGACTGCCCGCGCGCTTCCGGCACTACGCCGTTTGCATAGGTTTCCGCCTGATTCTTCTCACGCTGCTCGTCTTCACGAGCACGGATCACGTCATCAAAGGCTTCCTGCACTTCACGTGGCGCGGCGGCGTTCTGCACGTTCACCTGAGTCACAGTGATACCGGTGCCATAGGCATCCAGGAAGCGCTGTAGACGCTCCTTGATTTCGCTGGCCATCAGCTCACGACCCTCGGTCAGCACCTGATCCATTTCGGTAGAGCCGACCACATGGCGCAGAGCGCTCTCGGTGGCCTGCTGCAGACTGATCTCTGGCTGATCGACGTTAAGCACGAAGTCTTTCAGGTTGCTGATCTTGTACTGCACGGTCAGCGGCACCTCGACGATGTTCTCGTCCTTGGTCAGCATCTGCCCTTGCTTGGTGTAGGAACGTTCACGGGTAACGTTCTCCTGGTATTTCTTGTCGAACGGCGGCAGATAGATATGCAAACCATCGCCTTCGGTCGTGTGGTACTTACCCAGACGCAAGATCACTGCTTGCTCCTGAGCATCCACGGTGTACACCGCGCTGAATAGCCAAAACACGGCCGCCACAACGAGGCCGACGCCAAACAGGACAAACCCGCCAGCACCGCCACCGTCGTCACTACCCCGTTTTTAACGCCACCGAACAGCCCATTCAGGCTTTCTTGTAGCTTGCGGAAGGCCTCGTCGAGATCAGGCGGCCCCTTGCGATCACCGCCTTTGCGGCCACCCCAGGGATCCTGATTGTTCGAGTTGCCACCCGGCTCATTCCAAGCCATAGCGCTCTCCATACTGATAAAGCCAAGACGCACCCACGGCACGTCCGCCCATGCTACCGAATGCCCACCACCAGCAGCAAAGCCACTGACAGAGGCTTTATTGCAAAGTGTGTTGCTGAATAAACGCGTCCGGGTCCCAGCCTTCGCGACTGACCAGCCGATTCAACTCACTGCGCGGCAAACGCACCGCCAAAAGACAACTGCCCTGCTCGTCATAGGACTCCTGCTGCACCACACCAAGGGTGAAAAATTGCGCCCTCAAGCGCCCCAACTGCTGCGGTAAACATAGGGTAGCCGCGAACATGTCATTGCCCAGCAACTCTGCCAAGGCCTGACGCAACAAATCGAGACCACTTCCATCCTGCGCCGACAACCAGACACGCTGCGGCTTGCCATCAGCATCGCGCTGAATCTGCGGCTCAACGCCTTCGAGCAGATCGACTTTGTTGTAGACCTCAAGCAACGGCAGGCTGTCGGCGCCAATTTCACCCAGCACCGCCAGCACCTGCTCGATCTGCGCCATACGCTCAGGTTCATGAGCATCAATCACATGGATCAGCAAATCGGAATTGCTCGATTCTTCCAGCGTAGCGCGGAAGGCCTCAACCAGTTTGTGCGGTAGGTGACGGATAAAGCCCACGGTGTCGGCCAGCACGATCGGCCCCAGATCATCCAATTCCAGACGACGCAGGGTCGGATCGAGGGTGGCAAACAGTTGGTCGGCAGCAAACACATCGGATTCAGTCAGCGCATTGAACAACGTGGACTTGCCGGCGTTGGTGTAACCCACCAGCGACACCGATGGAATATCCGCCCGCTGGCGACCACGCCGAGCCTGCTCGCGCTGACTGCGCACCTTGTCGAGCTTTTGCTTGATCTGACGGATACGCACACGCAGCAGACGGCGGTCGGTTTCCAGCTGGGTCTCGCCCGGCCCACGCAGGCCGATACCGCCTTTCTGCCGCTCAAGGTGCGTCCAGCCGCGTACCAGACGCGTGCTCATATGGTCAAGCTGAGCCAACTCGACCTGCAACTTGCCTTCATGGGTGCGCGCGCGCTGGGCGAAGATATCCAAGATCAGGCCGGTACGATCAAGCACGCGACACTCGAACACACGCTCGAGGTTGCGTTCCTGACTGGGCGTAAGGACGTGATTGAAAATCACCAGATCGGCTTGAGCGGTCTGCACGAGGTCGCGCAGCTCACCGACCTTGCCGCTACCGATAAGAAACTTGGCCGTTGGCCGCTGACGCGGCACCGTAACGAAACTGACCGTCTCGGCGCCCGCCGAGAGGGCCAGCTCCTGGAATTCCTGCGGGTCTTCACGCGCCTCAGGGTCTTGGCCGTCCAGATGAACCAGAATGGCCCGTTCACCACCACCGTGACGCTCAAAGAACAAAGCAGACTCCTATCAGGCGTTGCCGGGCTCGGCGTCAGCCAACTCGGTTTCAGTCGCAGTCGGCAAGCGCACTGGGCGGCTCGGCACCACGGTGGAAATGGCGTGTTTGTAGACCATCTGGCTGACAGTGTTCTTCAGCAGAATGACAAACTGGTCGAATGACTCGATCTGACCCTGCAGCTTGATCCCGTTAACCAGATAGATGGATACCGGAACGCGTTCCTTACGCAAGGTGTTCAGGTAAGGGTCTTGTAGCGAATGCCCTTTTGACATGTGCCGCACTCCTAATGAGGATCAGATAAATAGGGATCTAAGATCCAATAATTGTATAAAGCAAAACCGCTGCCTTATGCCGCCAAACGCTAAGGATAGCCGGCAACCAGCAAAAACTCAGTCCAATATGGAGTTGGCCTGCAGGTATTTCAAGGCGAGGGCCAGATTGTGGTCCGCCAGACTGTCCAGCCAGTGCAACCCATCCCAGCCACGCAGCCAGGTAAATTGCCGCTTGGCCAGCTGACGCGTGGCAATCACGCCGCGCTCCTGCATCTCGGCATGACTGAGACGCCCCTCAAGGTAATCCCAGACTTGGCGGTAGCCAACCGCCCTTATAGACGGCATTTGCGCGTGCAAGTCACCTCGCTCGTGCAACGCCTGAACCTCGTCGACAAAGCCTTGGTCCAGCATTTGCTGAAATCGTTCCGCAATTCGCTCATGCAGCACCTGACGCTGCGCCGGTGCGATCGCCAATTGCGCCACAGTATAGGGCAATAGCGCCGCCTTCGATGCGTCTGGATCGGCACTTTGCCCGTGTTGAAGCTGGCGATGAGCGGTCATGCTCTGCCCGCTCAGGCGGTAAACCTCTAACGCGCGGAGCAGGCGCTGCGGGTCATTGGGATGAATACGCGCGGCCGACTCAGGGTCGACAGCACGCAGTTGCTCATGCAACACCTGCCAGCCCTCGCGGGCCGCCTGGGCCGCCAACTCCGCGCGCAAGGCCTTGAAATACAACATGGTGCCGCCCACCAGCAGCGGAATACGACCACGCGCTGTGGCTGCCGCCATGGCCTCCAGGGCGTCGGCGCGAAACTCTGCCGCCGAATAGGTTTGCGCAGGGTCGCGAATATCGATCAGCTGATGAGGATATTCCGCAAGCACGGCCTTGCTCGGTTTGGCCGTACCGATGTCCATGTCGCGATAGACCAGGGCCGAATCGACGCTAATCAGTTCGCACGGCAAGGCGCGAGCCAGGGCCAGGGCCAGATCGGTCTTGCCGGCCGCGGTCGGGCCCATGAGGAAAATCGCAGGCGGCAGGCGCGCTGACATAAATAGCCCTTAGCGTCCGCGCAAGAAGAGTTTGTCCAGATCATCCATACCCAGCTGGGTCCAGGTCGGACGCCCATGGTTGCACTGACCGCTGCGCTCGGTGTGTTCCATATCGCGCAGCAAACCATTCATTTCCGGCAGGCTCAGGCGGCGGTTGGCGCGCACCGCGCCGTGACAGGCCATGGTACCCAGCAGCTCATTGATATGGGCTTTGATCCGGTCGCTACTGCCGTACTCCAGCAGGTCCGCCAGCACATCACGCACCAGTTGCACGCTTTCGGCCTGCTTGAGCAGGGCCGGGGTTTGAC
>NKIE01000009.1:7213-19131 GCA_002256055.1 Pseudomonas sp. PGPPP3
AGCACATCACGCACCTGTTGCACGCTTTCGGCCTGCGTGAGCAGGGCCGGGGGTTGACGAATCGCCAGGCTTTCCGGCCCCAGGCGCTGCAACTCAAAGCCCAGGCGCTGGAACCACTCGCCATGTTCCTCGGCACAGTCGGCCTCACGCTGACTGACCGCCAGCGACTCCGGCACCAGCAGCGGCTGGCCGCGCAAGCCCTCGGAGGCCATGGCCGTTTTCAGCCGCTCGTAGGTGATGCGCTCGTGTGCCGCGTGCATATCCACCAGCACCAACCCCTGCGCATTTTCAGCCAGGATGTACACGCCCTTGAGCTGAGCCAGGGCATAACCCAGCGGCGGGATATCGCCCTGATGCTCGGGCAGGCTCGGGGCCGTGGCGTTCAGCGGGGCAAAATACTCGCGGTAGGCACCGGCCACCTCGGCCACCGGCATTCCACCTTGAGGCCGTGGCGCTTGGTAGCCAGCGCCTGGCGCCTGCCAGGTCGACGGCGCCGCGGGGGCTTGCAGCAGATTGCCGGCCAGGCTCATTTCCGCCTGCGGGCCGAACTCGCCAGCTTCCGGCCCGGTGGCGCGCACCATGCTGCTGACGGCAGCGGGCGCCGCCAACTGGTCTTCCGGGCGTACTTCGCCGAGGGCACGGTGCAGGGTGCCGTAGAGAAAATCGTGAACCATGCGCCCATCACGGAAACGCACTTCGTGCTTGGTCGGATGCACGTTGACGTCGACGGCGGCCGGGTCGATCTCCAGAAACAGCACAAAGGTCGGATGCCGACCATTGAACAGCACGTCGCGGTAGGCCTGGCGCACGGCATGGGCGACCAGTTTGTCGCGCACCATGCGGCCATTGACATAGAAATACTGCAGGTCGGCCTGGCTGCGCGAGAAGGTCGGCAAACCCACCCAACCCCATAGATGCAGACCATTGCGCTCAATCTCGATCGGCAACGCCTGCTCGAGAAACGCCGGACCGCACACCGCCGCGACCCGTCGCGCACGACTCAGATCATCGGCAGCCTCATGCAGCGCCAGCACACTCTTGCCGTTGTGGCGCAGATGGAAAGCCACATCGAAGCGCGCCAAGGCCAGACGGCGGATCACTTCCTGCAGGTGCTCGAACTCGGTCTTTTCAGTTTTGAGAAACTTGCGCCGCGCCGGCGTGTTGAAGAACAGGTCGCGCACCTCAACCGAGGTACCTACCGGATGGGCCGCAGGCTGCACGCGCGGCGCCATGTCGCGGCCTTCGGTCTCCACTTGCCAGGCCTGATCGGCCTCGGCGGTGCGCGAGGTCAGGGTCAGGCGAGCAACCGAACTGATCGAGGCCAAGGCCTCACCACGGAAGCCCAGGCTAAGCACCTGCTCCAGGTCTTCCAGTTCGCGAATCTTGCTGGTGGCATGTCGCGCCAGGGCCAGCGGCAAATCATCGGCAGGGATTCCGCCACCATCGTCACGCACGCGCAGCAACTTGGTGCCGCCCTGTTCGACATCCACATCAATGCGCCGGGCGCCGGAATCCAGGCTGTTCTCCAGCAACTCCTTGATCACCGAAGCGGGTCGCTCGACCACCTCGCCAGCCGCGATCTGGTTGGCCAGTCTCGGGCTCAGCAGTTGAATGCGCATGGCTTCACTCATGGCTGAGCCGCCAATGCGGTGGTCGGAATACTCAACGTCTGACCGACCTTAATAGTGTCACTGCGTAAGTTATTGGCACTGCGCAGCACCGCCAGGCCAACCTGATAGCGCTGTGCAATCAGCGCCAGGCTCTCGCCGGAGCTAACCACGTGCTCACGGGGGCCGGGGGCAATCTTGCCTGAGTCTCGCAACCAAGCGACGTAAGTGCCCGGCGGCGGGTTCTGCTGGAAGAACTGGCGGATACCGCTCTGAATCGAACGCGCCAGACTCTGCTGATGGCTGAGGGTGGCCAGCTTGGTTGCCTCGTTAGGGTTGGAGATAAACCCGGTCTCCACCAGAATCGACGGAATATCCGGCGACTTCAGCACCATAAAGCCGGCCTGCTCAACCCGGCGCTTATGCAGCGGGGTGATGCGGCCCATGTTGCTCAGCACCTTCTGGCCGACATTCAGACTGGAAGACAGCGACGCGGTCATCGACAGGTCCAGCAGTACGCCGGCGAGCATCTTGTCCTTGTCATCCAGGCTGACGTTACCGGCACCGCCGATCAGGTCTGACTGGTTTTCACTGTCAGCCAACCAGCGCGCGGTTTCCGACGTGGCACCACGATCCGACAAGGCATACACCGACGCGCCGAAGGCTGCTGCCCGAGGTGCCGCGTCGGCATGAATAGAGACGAACAGGTCAGCGCCCTTCTTGCGCGCGATCTCGGTGCGCTTGCGCAGCGGAATGAAGTAATCACCGGTACGCACCAGCTCAGCACGATAACCGCGCTCGGCGTTGATCTGCCGTTGCAGCTCCTTAGCAATCGCCAGGGTCACGTGTTTCTCGCGGGCGCCTTTGGGGCCCAGAGCACCCGGGTCTTCACCGCCGTGGCCGGCATCGATAGCAATCACAATCGCGCGCTTGCCGCTGGGCATCGGCGCGGGAGGTGGCAGCTTGGCCGGCGCCGGCTCCATGGTCACCGGCACCACCGGGCGCACGCTCGGCGGCGGGTTAACCGCCACGGGTGCACCTGCTGGGGACGTGCCACCAGCCGCCACAGGCTTATCCGCGGCGGCGCCGTCAGCGTCACTGTCATAGAGGTCGACCACCAGACGATGACCGTACTGCTGGTTGGGCGCCAAGCTAAAACTTTTCGGCGAGACCGCCGACGACAGATCAATAACCAGGCGCAAATCCGTGGGGCTGCGCTGTGCCGAGCGAATGCTGGTGATCGGCGTATTGCTCAGCGACAGAGACTCAAGCTTGGTCGCCAACTGCGCCCCGGCCACATCAATGACGATGCGATTCGGCGCACTCAGAGTGAAGACGCTGTGCTGCACCGGCCCGGAAAGGTCAAACACCAAACGGGTGTTATCCGGTGCGCGCCACAGCCGTACGCTGCGCAAATCGGCGGCGGCCGCCAGCGCATCGCTGGCCAGCAACGCCAACAGCACACCTATTCCAGCCGTGCGCGTGCGCAAGCCCATTGCCCATCTCATTATTGTTGTTCCTTGGCCAGAGCAGCACACCACGACTCACCACGCGCGCCCTGAGGCCGTAAAGACAGCGAGCGAGCGCCCGCCTGTGCGGCAATGGTAATGTCCAGGTCAGCCTTTGGCAAAACGCCGACGCCGCGCTCGGGCCACTCGATCAGGCACAAGGCATCGTCTTCGAAGTAATCGCGAATGCCCATGAACTCCAGCTCCTCCGGATCGGCCAGGCGATACAGGTCGAAATGAAAGACCTTGCAGGTACCGATCTCATAGGGCTCCACCAGAGTAAACGTCGGGCTTTTAACCGCACCAACATGACCCAGGCCGCGAATAATGCCGCGCGACAGGGTGGTTTTGCCGGCCCCCAGATCGCCGTGCAAGTACAAGGTGCCGCGCCCCTCGGTTAGCGCCGCCAGGCGTGCGCCCAAGGCCAACATGGCTTCCTCACCCTCGATATGCAGCGTCACGACAGACACGGTGAAACCTCCTCCAACAACTGACGAATAGCCGGCAGCAGCTCGCTGGCAGCCAGGCCGCGACCCTGCAGGGCCAGCTGCTCTCCGGCGCTGGCGTGCAACCAAACGCCCAAGCAGGCGGCCTCAAATGCGGGCAAGCCCTGGCCGCGCAGGGCGCCGAGCAGGCCCGCCAGCACATCACCAAGACCCGCACCGGCCATGGCGGGATGACCACGATCACACAAGGCCAGACGCCCATCGGCGCTGGCGATCAGGCTACCGGCGCCCTTGAGCACCACCACAGCTTGATAACGGCGCGCCAGGGTCAGGGCGGCGGCAGGGCGATCTGCTTGCACCTGCGCCGTAGTAACTCCCAACAGACGCGCCGCCTCGCCCGGATGGGGCGTCAACACGGCATCGGCTGGCAACTGCACACCCCCCTGAGCGAGCAAATTCAGGCCATCGGCATCCCACACCTGAGGCAATGCCCGACTGGCGGCGGCGCTCAGCAGGCTGCGCCCCCAGGCCTGCATACCCAGCCCGGGCCCCACCACCAACACATCGGCATTGGCCGTCAGGGCCAACAACTGATTGGCCGAGGCGACGCCCTGAGTCATCACTTCTGGCAGGCGTGCCAACGCCGCAGGCACATGCTCGTCACGGGTCGCCAAGGACACCAGCCCAGCGCCGCCACGCTGGGCTGCCTGTGCCGCCAACAGTGCAGCGCCACCCAGGCCGCGATCGCCGCCAACCACCAGCACCCGGCCGTACAGGCCCTTGTGCGCCGTGCGTGGACGCGCGGCCAGGCGCGGCAGATTGGCCGGCGCCAGGCGCTGGGCAGCGGGCGCAACAGCGGCGAGCACCTGCGCATCGGCATGCAGATCATCCAACTGCAGCACCCCAACCCGGTCCGGACCGACACCGGTCAGCAGCCCCAGCTTGAGCGCGATAAAGGTCACCGTCAGTTCGGCCTGGACCGCCACGCCGAGCTCGGCGCCGGTATCGGCACACAGCCCCGAGGGCAGGTCCAAAGCCAGCACTGGCAAGTTACTGGCGTTGATCTGGCCGATGGCCGCCGCAAAAGGCTCACGCACCGCCCCGGTCAGACCGGTGCCGAGCAGCGCATCGACCACCACCCCGTGCAGCGGCATGTCGACACGCCAAGATTGCACCGCCACTCCCGCGGCCAGCGCTTCGGCATAGGCCTCGGCGGCCGTGTCGCGCAGAGCGCTTGGCGCCACCACAGCCAGCACCTGCACCTGCCAGCCGGCACGCTGCGCCAGGGCGGCGACTAGATAGCCATCACCGGCGTTATTGCCGCTACCGGCTAGCACCGTGACGCTGCCGGCCTGCGGCCAGCGCTGACGCAAGGCGCGCCAGGCACCATGGGCAGCGCGCTGCATCAGCTCAAACGCCGGCGTGCCGGCGGCGATCAGGCGCGCGTCCAGCTCGCGGACCTGAGCGGCGCGATACAACGGCAATGGCAATTGGTGATGGGTAACAGGCATGCGTCGACTCCAATGTCTGGCAGAATTATACGCACCTCTGCCCCGGTTTCTCGCCCATGTCCGCATCCAGCCTCGATCTTCCCGCCCTCAGCCAGACCATCAAGGACTGGGGCCGCGAGCTGGGCTTTCAGCAGGTAGGGATTGCCGGCCTGGATCTGGCCAGCCATGAAGCCCATCTACAGCGCTGGCTCGCAGCGGGTTATCACGGCGAGATGGACTATATGGCCGCCCACGGCAGCAAACGCTCACACCCCGAGGAGCTGGTGCCCGGCACGCTGCGGGTCATTTCGTTGCGCATGGACTACCTGCCCGGCGACACGGAGATGAGCAAGCGCCTGGGCGAACCGGAGAAGGCCTACGTGTCGCGCTACGCCCTGGGCCGCGATTACCACAAGCTGATCCGCAAACGCATTCAGCAGTTAGCCGAGCGCATTCAGCAGGCGATTGGCCCGTTCGGTTATCGCGCCTTTGTCGACAGCGCCCCGGTGCTGGAAAAGGCCATTGCCGAACAGGCTGGCCTTGGCTGGATCGGCAAAAATACCCTAGTGCTCAATCGCAAAGCCGGTAGCTGGTTCTTTCTTGGCGAACTGTTTGTCGACCTACCGCTGCCGGTAGATACACCCCACACAAGTGAACACTGCGGCCGCTGCAGCGCCTGCCTGGACATCTGTCCGACCGCGGCCTTTGTCGGCCCTTATGTGCTGGATGCGCGGCGCTGTATTTCCTACCTGACCATCGAGCTTAAAGGTGCGATTCCCGTCGACTGGTCTGCCCCTGGAACCGCTTTGCCCGGCCCACCGAGCAGGGCGACTTCCAGCCGCGCCACCAACTGGACAATGCCGAGCTGGCGACGCTGTTTCGCTGGACGGAAGAGGAGTTTCTCAGCCGCACCGAAGGCTCGCCACTGCGCCGTACCGGCTACCACAACTGGCGGCGTAACCTGGCCGTGGGCCTGGGCAATGCACCATCAAGCATTCCGGTACTGGAGGCCCTGCACGCGCGCCGCGAGCACCCCTCGGAGCTGGTGCGCGAGCACGTCGAATGGGCCCTCGATCAACACCAGCGGCGCACCAGTACGGCTGGCTTCACGCCTTGATAAAGTGCTCGCGGTAGTACTGCAACTCGGCAATTGACTCACGAATGTCATCCAGTGCCTGGTGAGTACCCTTTTTCTGGAAGCCCTCTTTGATCTGCGGCGCCCAACGCTCGGCGAGGATCTTCAGGGTCGAGACATCCAGATTGCGGTAGTGGAAGAACGCCTCCAGGGTCGGCATGTAACGGCAGAGAAAGCGCCGGTCTTGGCCGATGCTGTTGCCGCAAATTGGCGACTTGCCCTTGGGCACCCACTGCTCGAGGAAGGCGATGGTCTGCGCCTCAGCCTCGGCCGTACTGATCTTGCTGTCGCGCACGCGCTGGGTCAGGCCGCTCTCGCCGTGGGTGCGGGTGTTCCACTCATCCATACCGGCCAGCAGCGCATCGCTCTGATGCACGGCGATCACCGGACCGGTGGCGAGAATATTCAGGTCGCTGTCGGTGACGATGGTCGCCATCTCGATGATGACGTCATGTTCGGGCTCTAAACCGGTCATTTCCAGGTCGATCCAGATCAGGTTCTGCGGGCTTTGCATAGTCGTGCTCCTCGGCGTAGAGCGACAGTTTAACCCAGGCCAGCAAGCACCGCATGGGCCGCCAGGTAAGCGCCCGCCCATGCTAAACTGAGTGCCGATTCACCCATCCGTCGCACTCCCCACTCGGAAGCCCCATGGCCAAACGCCAACTCAACCGCCGGCAAAACTGGCGCATCGAGAAGATTCAGGAAGAACGCGCCGCCCGCGCGGCCAAACGCGAATCCCACACCCTGGAAACCCTTGAAGGCGGCGAACTGGGCCCCGAACAGCTGGGCCTGGTCATCGCCCACTTCGGCGTGCAAGTGGAAGTCGAGGCACTGGATGGCGAACTGGCTGGGCAGATCTGCCGCTGCCACCTACGCGCCAACCTGCCCGCCTTGGTAACCGGCGACCGCGTAGTCTGGCGCGCCGGCAACCAGGGTATCGGCGTGATCGTCGCGCAACTGCCGCGCAACAGCGAGCTGTGCCGCCCAGACAGTCGCAATCAGCTCAAACCAGTGGCCGCCAACGTCGACACCATCGTCATCGTTTTCGCGCCCATGCCTGAGCCTCACGCCAACCTGATCGACCGCTACTTGGTGGCCGCCGAACACGCCGGCATCCAGCCGCTGCTGCTGCTGAACAAGGCCGACTTGATTGACGAGCAGAACGCCGTGGCCTTGAATGCCTTGCTGGCGGTCTATCGCCAACTCGGCTATCCGCTGCTGGAAGTGTCCGCCCACCACGGCAACGGCATGCAGGACCTGCAGACGCGCCTGGACGGTCACGTCAGCGTGTTCGTCGGCCAGTCCGGGGTCGGTAAGTCGTCGTTGGTCAACAGCCTGCTGCCGGGCGTTGACCTGCGCGTCGGGCCACTGTCCGAACTGAGCGGCCAAGGCACCCACACCACCACCACCGCACGGCTGTTTCACTTTCCCGGCGGCGGTGAGCTGATCGACTCACCGGGCATTCGCGAGTTCGGCCTCGGCCACGTCAGCCGTGCCGATGTTGAAGCGGGCTTTATCGAGTTCGACGAATTGCTTGGCACCTGCCGCTTCCGCGACTGCAAGCACGACCGCGAGCCGGGCTGCGCATTGCTCAAAGCCCTGGAAGACGGCCGCGTGCAGCAGCAGCGCATGAACAGCTACCGCAGCATTATTGCCAGCCTGCCGGCGTCGAGCCACTAAGCGGATCTACGCAACACCGACAGCAAAAGGCCGCGATCATCGCGGCCTTTTGCTGTCGGTGCTTATTGCTGATCGGCCGGCGGCCGATCCAGCTTTAGGGTGCCATCCTCGAAGATATTCAAGCGCTCGCGCAGCTCTCCGTCCTGTGCCGGCAATCCCGTCGTAGCAGGCGCTGTGGCACGCTCACGCATCGACGGTGGCGCCACGGCCGGAGTCGCCGGCGAAGGGGCCGCCGGCTCGCCGGGCGCGGCTGGCGCGGCGCCATCCTCGGAGTCGCCCTCGATACTGCGCTGCGCTTTTTTAGTCAGCACGATGATATCGATACGTCGGTTCACCGGATTCAACGGCTTATCGCGATCAAACAGGGCCGAAGAGGCGTAGCCCACCACCCGCGCCACCTGATCGTCGGGGTAACCACCAAATACTAAGGCACGGCGAGCGGCGTTGGCACGGTTGGCCGACAGCTCCCAGTTACCGAAGTCGCCGCGCCCGGCAAAGGGCTTGGCATCGGTATGGCCGCTGACACTGATCTTGTTCGGTACCGCTTTGATGGTGTCCGACATGGCCAGCAGGATGTCCTCGAAATAAGGCTCTAGGTTGGCGCTACCGCTGGCGAACATCGGCCGATTCTCAGCATCCATGATTTGGATGCGCAAGCCGTCCTGAGTGATTTCAAAAAGGATCTGGTCCTTGAACTGCTTGAGCTGTGGGTTTTCTTCCACCTTGTTCTGCAGTTCCTGCAGCAGCAACTCCAGGCGCTCACGCTCAACCTGCTCGGCCAGACTCTCGGCCTGGGCCGGATTGACTTCGGACTCCTTGCCGACATCCTGCTCCGGCCCGGCCTCCAGCTGATCCTTGACCTCGGGATTGAGGGTCTTGTCCGGCGCAGGGGTCGGCGTGCCACCTAGATCGATGACATAGGGACTGGCGCTTTCGGTGAAACCCACAGGATCCTGAAAGTAACCAGAAATCAGTTTCTTCTGCTCTGGAGTGGCCGACGACATCAGCCACAAGAGCATAAAGAACGCCATCATCGCGGTGGCAAAGTCGGCAAACGCAATCTTCCAGGCGCCGCCGTGATGGCCGGCAGCCATCTTTTTGACCCGCTTGACGATAATCGGCTGATTATTTTCCATGGCTATCAGCTGCCACGCATGGCTTGCTCAAGCTCACTGAAGCTTGGTCGATGAGCCGGGAACAGCACCTTGCGCCCGAACTCTACCGCCAGGGTCGGCGGCATACCGGACGCCGAAGCGACCAGACAGGCCTTGATCGCCTCGTAAACGTTCAACTCTTCCTTGGCATCGTGCTCGATCGCCGTCGCCAGCGGGCCGAAGAAGCCATAGGCCGCGAGAATCCCGAGGAATGTACCCACCAGCGCCGCGGCCACGTGAGCACCCAGCGCATTTTGCTCAACCTGACCGAGCAGCCCCATGGTCACCACAATACCCAGTACCGCAGCAACGATACCCATCGCTGGCATACCGTCGGCAATTCGTGCCACGGCGTGGGCGGGATGCTCCAGTTCTTCCTTGAGACTGGTCAGCTCCATATCGAACAGACCTTCCAGCTCATGAGGGGCCATGTTGCCGGACGACATAATGCGCAAGTAGTCGCAGACGAAGGCCGTCATGCCAGCGTCCTTGAGGATGCCTGGGTACTTGCTGAAAATCGGGCTGGCAGCTGGATCCTCAACATCTGCTTCAATGGCCATCATGCCTTCGCGGCGGCTCTTGTTGAGAATCTCGTAGAGCATCTTCAACACCTCCAGGTAGAAGGTGTGGGTGAAACGCGAACTGAACATCTTCAACGCCTTCTTGAAGACGTGCATGAAGGTGCTCGGGGTGTTGGCTTGCAGGAAGGCGCCTAAAGAGGCGCCGCCGATGATCAGCACTTCGAATGGCTGAAACAGCGCTGCGACCTTACCGTGAGACAGAACATAGCCGCCGATAACGCTGGCGAACACGACGATGATGCCGATGATTTTGATCATAAATACAACGCTTGCTGAGTCAGGACGAAGGGGCTTTGCAAACAACCCTTCTATTTATCGGAACTTATGCGCCAGACTATAGCCAGTTAGTGCGAAAAGCCAATTTGACGCGGACCTCATGTCGACCAGCAAAGCGCTTCCCCAAAATCTCAGTGCCTGGCTCAAAGAGCTGGATGGCGTACGCCTGCCAGTCAGTGGCGAAAACCACCGCCAGGCTGTTTCGGCGCTGCGTAACGGCAGCAGTTCACTGCGAGATATTGCCGAGCAATTGCAGCAAAGCCCGGCACTGGCGCTGGCCATCATGCGCGGAGCCAACAGCAGCAAGAGCAGCCTCAATGAACCTGCCGCCAACCTCGAAGTAGCCCTGACACGCCTGGGCTTGCAGAGCGCGGAAAAACTGCTGAACAAGTTGATCCCCGTCGCCGACGCAGACATTCCCCTGCAGTTGCGGCAACTCCAGTCACTCAGCCGACAGGCGGCACACCAGGCAAGCGGCCTGTTCGGCGCACGCCTGGCGCGCCTTTGGCTTGATATTCAATGCAGCAGCCTGCTGTTTTTCGCGCCACTCTGGCCATTGGTTGCCCGCTACCCAGAGCTGTTTACGGCCTGGGAGCAACGAGTGCTGATCAACGGCGAGCCCGCCAGCAAGGTGGAGCAACAACTGCTCGGCGTACCGCTGCTGCAGCTGTGCCTGGCCCTGGCGGAAAAATGGCGCTTACCCGAGTGGATTTTGCATGGTTATCGCCTGCTGCTGAATGACCGTCGCCAACTGGTCAAGGCACTGCGCATTGCCAACAGTGGCGAGCAACTCCATCAGCAACAGCAACAACTGGATGACGACGGCCACTTGCGCCGCTGGCTGACCCTGCCGACCAACTGCATCCTGCTGGCCAACGGCCTGGCGGTTGGTGCCCATGAGTCCTGGGATTGCAAAGCCAGTCGCCGCTGGCAACAGCTCACCGCTCTGTACCTGCAACTCAACCTCGAAGACGTGCAGCAACTCGTGCATCAGCATGCCGCACAGAGTGCGCGTGTTCACTATGAAGCCGACCTCTGGCACCCCGCCCTGGCCCTGTTGTGGCCGTGGCATGCGCGTCATCTGCAAGCAGAAAAACCGGCAGTTGCACCTGCCCCAGCGAAAACCGAGGTCGATGCCTGGCGCAAACACTGTACCCAGCTCCTGCGTGAACCCAGCGCCTTTGCCAATGTGCTGCAGCTCACTAGCTGTGCCCGCGACGCCCTGCAAGCCTGCGGCATGCAACGCTTGCTGATCCTACTCAGCGACCGCACCCACAGCCGCCTTATGAGTCAACAAAGTCTCGGCGTAAGCGTACCCAACAGCGGCCTGAGCCTGGACCCGAACCAAAGCCAGGTACTGCGCCGCCTACTCAATGAAGCCACACAACTGCGTCTAACGCCGGCCAACATCGCCCAATATTCGGCCCTGCTGCCCGGCAACCTGAAAAGCCTGTTCCCTGGCGAACACCTGATCTTACGCTCCGTCGCCAACCAGCAGCGAGTTGCCATGGTACTGGTGGCCGACCAAGGCGGCGGCCCGTTCAGCGAGGTCAGCGTGCAAGCCTTCGGTAAAACCGTGCAATGCATCGAGCGCGCCCTGGCCAGTTTTGCCAACCGCGCGCGATAGCCTTTCCGCTACAATCGACGCCTTCCCCTGATTTGGAAGCCATTTATGTCTGCCTTCCGCGACCTCCCGCTGGTGATCGAGCCGAGCCAACTGGCTGAACGCCTGCATGCCCCAGAATTAATCCTGGTGGACCTGACCAGCGTCGCGCGTTACGCCCAGGGCCATATCCCCGGCGCTAATTTCGTCGATCCCAAGCGCACCCAACTGGGCACACCGCCAGCGCCAGGCCTGCTGCCAACCCAGCAAGACCTCGAAACCCTGTTCGGCGAACTGGGGCATAACCCCCAGGCCGTTTATGTGGTGTATGACGATGAAGGCGGTGGTTGGGCCGGGCGATTTATCTGGCTGCTCGATGTAATTGATCACAGCCACTATCACTACCTCGACGGCGGCCTGCCGGCCTGGCTGGCCGAA
>NKIE01000718.1 GCA_002256055.1 Pseudomonas sp. PGPPP3
GAATAAATAAAGAGGAATACTCTCATGAACTTCTTCAGAAGCATTCTTCTTGCCGGGCTCATTACTGGCACAGGGATAGCTCACGCAATCGAAAAACCACAACACTACATTGAAGACGCAACCATCATTCTCAATCTGCAAGCCCTACCCAACTCTGAGCTTGCAAAAGGCTACTTACTTGCAACAGCTTGCAATACCTGTAAACCAACACGCTTTGAAGTCAATGAATCAACTGAACTTTACATAAATGGCGCCCCTAGCACACCGAAAAAAATCGGCCTTAAAATTGATTGGCAAGGTACGGTGTTCTTCACCCCTGGTACGCCACCGACTGCCACTAGACTGATGTTGAACTGACGCCAAGGAGTTAGATCATGAGTACAAAAAGCAACATCTCCGTCGGCGCCTTTGCCTTCACCTATCTCTTTCTGTCCCTACAGAGCGGCACTGCCCTTGCAGATGACACAGAGATTTACTTAACCCGCGATCTACCCGCAGATCAACGTGTACGCCCCAACATTATGTTTGTTATCGACACGTCTGGCTCCATGCTAAGTGGCGTCCCGGGAACCGACTGCAAATCCCTAGTCGTACCCTATGCAACAGTCCCCGCGAACTGGTGCACAAGCACCAGAATGCCCCTATCAAAAAATGGCGGCCAACTTACCCGCATCCAGGTCGTAAAGCAGGTTGTAAACCAACTGGTCGACGAACTCGCAACAACAAATGACTCGAACATAGGCCTTGCGCGCTACGACTCGAACAGCAATGGCGGCATGATTAACGTGCCAATTAAGCAGGCTGGAACTGTTGCCGCCACATTTAAATCACAGTTAAGTAGCTACTACGCCAATGGTGCCACACCGCTCCTTGAAACTTATCACGAAGCAGCTCGCTACATGCGGGGCGAAACCCCACTATATGGCAATAATTCTCGCGGATATATTGAAACACCTGCGGACCGAACAACATCGCAACTCGTTAACCCATGGAGGAGTGATGCCGCAGCATATACAGGCGCCAGTTATAAATCACCGATCGAAAACTCCTGCCAAAAATCCAACATCATAGTACTAACTGACGGCCTACCTAATGGAGACGTAGGAAGCAACGCCTCCATTGCGGCTCTTACTGCAGGAAAAAACACGCAATACACAGCCTGCAACAGAGACTATCCTACAG
>NKIE01000719.1 GCA_002256055.1 Pseudomonas sp. PGPPP3
CCATGCTGCGCGGCCAGGTGCTGCCGCCCATCGCCTTGGGTACCAGCTATAGCTTTTACGATTACGACGCCAAGTACTTGGCCAATGACACCCAGTACCGCATCCCTTGCGGCCTCGATGCGGCCAAGGAAGACGAACTTAAGCAACTGACGGCGCGCGCCTGCGAAGCCGTCGGCACCCAAGGTTGGGCGCGGGCGGATGTGATGCAGGATGGCGCTGGCAAATTCTGGCTGCTGGAAGTCAATACTGTGCCGGGCATGACCGATCACAGCCTGGTACCGATGGCTGCCCGCGCCGCCGGTCTGGAGGCGCGAGGTTAAGCCCATGAGCGCCACCCTGCGTTACTCGCCCATCACCGCCGAACGTACGCCGTCGCGTAAGCCGGTGGCGCGCGGTGCCAGCCGGATGGTGGCCAAGGAGCCGCTGGCGGCCCGGCCGAAAGCGGACTTCAGCGGCCTGAAGCGTTTGTTCTGGCCACTGCTGTTGCTGGCGCTGGGCTTGGGTGCCTACACCTTGGCCGAACGGGCCTTGCCTTACGCCGATCGGCCGATCAGCCAGGTCAGCGTCCAGGGTGAGCTCAGCTATATCAGCCGGGAAGCTGTGCAGCAGCGCATCGCACCGTTTATCGAAGCGAGTTTTTTCACCGTTGATCTTACGGCCATGCGCAATGAGCTTGAGCAAATGCCGTGGATCGCCCATGCCGAAGTGCGGCGCATCTGGCCGGACCAAGTGGTGATTCAGCTGGATGAGCAACTGCCCGTCGCCCGCTGGGGCAACGAAGCCTTGTTGAACAACCAGGGCCAGGCATTTACTCCGCGCGAATTAGCCCATTACGAGAATTTGCCGCAGTTGTATGGCCCGCAGCGCGCCCAACCGGAGGTGATGCAGCAGTACCAGATGCTCAGCCAGCTGCTGCGTCCACTGGGGTTTTCGGTGGCCAGCCTGGAATTGCGTGAGCGCGGCAGCTGGTTTCTGACCACCGGCGTGAACAGCACCGGGCAAAGCATCGAACTGCTGCTGGGCCGCGATCATGTGCTGGAAAAAATGCGCCGGTTTGTCGCCATTTATGAGAAAACGCTAAAGCCGCAAATCGCTAATATCGCCCGTATCGACCTGCGTTACGCCAACGGCCTGGCCGTCGGCTGGCGCACCCCGGTACCGGCCACAGCGGCTAACCCCG
>NKIE01000720.1 GCA_002256055.1 Pseudomonas sp. PGPPP3
CCGCGTCTGAAGCGTTTCACCGTGGTTGGTATCTTCCATGTCGGCGCCGGTGAAGTAGACAACTTCGTGGCCATGGCCAATATCCAGGACTTGGCGCGCTTGCATCGCTGGAAGCCTGATCAGGTGCAAGGTATCCGCCTGAAGTTGGCGGATCTGTTTCAGGCTCCAAAGGTCTCCTGGCAGTTGGCTGGGCGTTTGAGCGATGACTTCTATGCCCGTGACTGGACCCGCAGCCATGGCAACCTGTACCAGGCGATTCGCATGGAGAAGGCCATCATCGGCCTGCTGTTGCTGCTGATCGTCGCTGTGGCCGCGATCATGGCCATCTTTATGGTTCAAGGCACCGTGATTGGCGTAGTCGGCACCGTGCTCGGCGCCGCCCTGGGCAGCCTGGCCTCGCTGTATATCAGCAGCGCCATCTCCGGCCTGGAAAGCTTGTTTGGCTTCAAGATTCTTAACGCGGCGGTGTACTTCATCGACTACATCCCGGCGCAATTGCTGCTCGGCGATGTGCTGTTGGTAAGCGCCGCCGCCTTGTTGCTGAGTTTTTTTGCCACCTTATATCCCGCCTGGCGTGCCGCCCGCACCCAGCCCGCAGAGGCCTTGCGCTATGAGTGAGTTCGCTATGACCAATGAAACCCAGGCCGGGCGTGCCGTGCTCAGTTGCCGTAACTTGGGCAAGAGTTATGACGAGGGCCCGCAAGCGGTGGTGGTACTGGCCGACTTGCAGTTGGAATTGCTGCCCGGCGAGCGGGTGGCGATTGTCGGCAGCTCCGGTTCGGGCAAGAGCACCTTGCTCAACATGCTCGGCGGCCTTGATACGCCGAGCACTGGCAGCGTCTGGCTGGCGGGTGAAGAGTTGTCGGCCCTGAATGAAAAACAGCGCGGTCTGCTGCGCAATCGGGCGTTGGGCTTCGTCTATCAATTTCACCATTTGCTCGCCGAGTTCAGCGCCCTGGAAAACGTCTGCATGCCGCTGCTGATTGGTCGGGTGGCCATTCCCGAGGCACGTCAGCGCGCTACGGCGCTGTTGGAACGTGTGGGTCTGGGCCATCGCCTGTCGCACAAGCCGGCAGAGTTGTCCGGTGGCGAGCGTCAGCGCGTGGCCATTGCCCGTGCTCTGGCCAATCGTCCGGGCCTGGTGCTGCTCGATGAACCGACCGGCAACCTCGATCA
>NKIE01000721.1 GCA_002256055.1 Pseudomonas sp. PGPPP3
AATCACTTTGGCCGCCGTCGCCACGTTATGGGCTAGGTGCACAGGATTTATGGTGCCGACAATCGCGCTGCTAACCCCAGGATGACTGAACAGCAGCTCGAAGCTGGCGCGTACCGGGTCGACGCCCGCTGCCAGGCAGGCGTGGCCGCTGGCCAGGGCTTTTTTAATCAGGATCGCCTTGCCGTGCTCGGCGGCGTAATCCAGCACCGGCTTTTCTGCCTGCTCATTGAGGTTGTAGGTGACCATGGCGCAGTCGCCTTGCTCCAGGGCCAGCAGGCCGCCGGCGACGGTCTTGCCGGAGAGGCCGAAGGCGCCGATCTTGCCTTCGCGCTTGAGCTCGGCAAGGGTGGTGTAGATGCCGCTGTCGTGGAGGATGGCCAGGTCGTTGCCGTCGGAATGCACCAGCACCAGTTCGATATGCTCGGTTTCCAGGCGCTTGAGGCTGCGTTCTACCGACAACCGGGTATGGGCCGGCGAGAAGTCGAAGAGCGAGGCACCGTTGACGAACTCTTCGCCGACCTTGCTGACAATCACCCAGTCCTGGCGCTGGCCGCGCAGCAACGGGCCGAGACGTTCCTCGCTGATGCCGTAGGCCGGCGCGGTGTCGAGCAGGTTGATGCCCAGCTCGCGGGCCTGGTGGAGCAGGGCGCGGGCAGCGGCGTCATCGGGAATGCTGAAGCCGTTGGGGTATTTCACCCCCTGGTCTCGGCCCAGTTTGACCGTGCCCAGACCCAGCGGCGAAACCGTCAGCCCGGTACTGCCCAGTGGGCGATGCAGGTCGTGCAGTGTGGCGAGCGTCATGGCAGCAACGCATCCCACACCGGGGTGGCGACCGCCGGGCGCGGCAAAGTGGGCAGCGCTGGATGTTGGCCGGGCTGAATGGCGTCGCGCTTAAGGGCCGCCAGCACGCGATCGGCGAAGTCCGGGGCCAGCGCCAGCTTGGTCGGCCAACCCACCAGTAGCCGCTCCTGCTCTGCGAGGAAGGCGTTGTCCGGGCGTACCAGGCCGGATTGGGCCGGCTCGGCGCGATCCACGCGCAGGGTTGCCCACTGGGTGGCGGCCTGGTCGACCCAGGGCAGCAGGTCGGCCATTTCCTTTTGTGCCGCTTTGATTTGGTCGGCTTCGTTGCGGGCCACGCCTTCGGCTTCGGCCAAGTCGCCGCCCAGGTACCAGAC
>NKIE01000010.1:0-16582 GCA_002256055.1 Pseudomonas sp. PGPPP3
CCCAGGCCAGCCTGATCGACCTCGGCATGCCCGGCACCCTGCCGGTGCTCAACGCCGAAGCCGTGCGCATGGCCTGCAAATTCGGCTTGGCGATTGACGCCGAAATCGCCGGCAAGAACATCTTTGCCCGCAAGAACTACTTCTACCCGGACCTGCCCAAGGGCTACCAGACCAGCCAGATGGATCACCCCATCGTCGGCAAGGGCTTCCTCGACATTACCCTGGAAGACGGCACCCAAAAGCGCATCGGCATCACCCGCGCACACCTGGAAGAAGACGCCGGCAAGAGCCTACACGAAGACTTCCACGGCATGAGCGGCATCGACCTCAACCGTGCCGGCACGCCGCTGCTGGAGATCGTCTCCGAGCCGGACATCCGTTCCGCCAAGGAAGCAGTGGCTTATGTGAAGGCCATGCACGCCCTGGTGCGCTACCTCGACATCTGCGATGGCAACATGGCCGAAGGCTCGCTGCGCTGCGACTGCAACGTCTCGGTGCGCCCAGTCGGCCAGGCCGAGTTCGGCACCCGCGCCGAGATCAAGAACGTCAACTCGTTCCGCTTTATCGAAAAAGCCATCAACCATGAAGTGCAGCGCCAGATCGACCTGATCGAAGACGGCGGCAAAGTCGTGCAGGAAACCCGTCTGTACGATCCGAACAAGGACCAGACGCGCTCCATGCGCAGCAAGGAAGAAGCTAACGACTACCGTTACTTCCCCTGCCCCGACCTGCTGCCGGTCGTGATCGAGCAGAGCTTCCTCGACGAGGTGCGCGCCACCCTGCCAGAACTGCCGGTGCAGAAGCGCGAGCGCTTCCAGGCCGAGTTTGGCCTGTCCGCCTACGACGCCGACGTGCTGGCCGCCAGCCGCGAACTGGCCAACTACTTCGAAGCCGTGAATTCCGTATGTGGCGACGCCAAGCTGGCCGCCAACTGGGTGATGGGCGACCTCTCCAGTCTGCTCAACAGCGGCAACCTGGAGATTGAGCAATCGCCGGTGTCGGCCGAGCAACTGGGCGGCATGATCCTGCGCATCAAGGACAACACCATCAGCGGCAAGATCGCCAAGATGGTCTTTGAAGCCATGGCCAACGGCGAAGGCAGTGCCGACCAAGTGATCGAGGCTAAAGGTCTCAAGCAGGTCACCGACAGCGGCGCCATCGAGTCGATGCTCGACGAAGTGCTGGCCGCCAACGCCGAGCAAGTCGAGCAATACCGCGCCAGCGATGAAGCCAAGCGCGGCAAGATGTTCGGCTTCTTCGTCGGTCAGGCGATGAAGGCCTCGAAAGGCAAGGCCAACCCCGGCCAGGTCAACGAGTTGCTGAAGAAGAAGCTGGAAGGGTGAGCCGGAGCAGTCAACGCATACGTTGACCCGGCGAACGACCGGCCATGAATGGCTGGGCCGGACATCCTTACAAGCCAAGGATGGCTTGCCACAACAACGCCGGGCATGCCCGGCGTTGTTTTATCTGGAGCAAACCCCATGTGGCGCACACTGATTATCGGCAGCTTGCTTGGCCTACTGACCGGCTGTTCCGGACTGCCGTTTGACCAAAGCAGCGACCACCCGGGCTATAGCGCCGAAGGTCAGGCGTCTTACTATGGCGCCAAACATCAGGGTAAACGCACCGCCAGCGGCGAGCGCTTCGACCAGAACCAACTGACCGCCGCCCACCGCACCCTGCCCTTCGGCTCACGAGTCCGCGTGACCAACCTCAACAATGACAAAAGCGTGCTGGTGCGTATCAACGACCGCGGCCCCTATGCCCGTAGCCGCCTCATCGACCTCTCCCACAAGGCTGCCGAGCAACTCGACATGCTGCGCTCAGGTGTTGCGCCGGTCAGGGTAGAAAGCGCCGACTAAAAGCTCTAACCGCGGAGCAGTAAACAGCCCGCACAACGGCTTGCCCAGAGCCAAGCCACCTGACAATATACTGTATATCCAAACAGCTAAAAGTCAGGAGTATCGTGTATGGCCGCCGCAAAATCTGCCACTGTAAAACTACCCAGTTCGTACGAGCTCCTGGCTCAGCGAGTGCAAAAAGTCATCAACTCAACCAACGCCCAGAAGGCCAAAGCCGCGTTGATCAGCAAGCACCCCGATGACTCAGAGGACGACTGGGCACAGTTGCTGGGCGAAATCGCCGAGAATGACAACGTCACCCTCGCCCATCGCGACGATGGCGCCGTGCAGTTGTTCTGGCAGCCGCCCTGCGAGGACTGACGCAGGCGCAACATCAGGCAACAATGCGCACCCGCAGGCGCTGGCGAGCAGTTACAGATTGGCTAAGCTAGGCGGACTTTTTTGGAGCGCAATCATGTCCTTAATGACCATCGTCTACCTGATCGCCGGCTTGGTGCTGCTGATGGCCGGCGCAGAAGTACTGGTGCGCGGCGCCGGCAAGCTGGCCGCCCAGTTTGGCATTCCGCCGCTGATCATCGGCCTCACCGTGGTGGCCTTCGGCACCAGCGCACCAGAGACTGCCGTCAGCGTGCAGGCCGCGTTGGATGGCAAGGGCGACCTGGCCATCGGCAACGTGGTCGGCAGCAACATTGCTAACGTGCTGTTCATCCTTGGTCTGACGGCGCTGATTGCTCCACTGGTGGTCTCGCGCCAAATCATCCGCCTAGACGTACCGATCATGATCGGCGCCAGCTTGCTGACCTGGGCACTGGCCTGGGACGGTAGCCTCAGTCGCCTGGATGGCGCTCTGTTGTTTGCCGGCATCGTGGCCTACACCGCCTTTCTGATCATCAGCAGCCGCCGGGACAAGACCGCTGCGGCAGATGATGAGTTCGCCACCGAGTTCGGCCTCAACGAGGCGCCCAAACCTTACGCTGGGCTTATCAACCTGGGGCTGATCCTAGTCGGCCTGGTGCTACTGGTCAGCGGCTCCAACTTTCTGGTCGAAGGCGCCGTCAGCCTGGCCCGCGCTCTCGGTCTGTCGGAGTTGGTGATCGGTCTGACCGTGGTGGCTGTAGGCACCTCCCTGCCAGAACTGGCCACCTCCGTGATGGCGGCCATCAAGGGCGAGCGCGACATCGCCGTGGGCAACATCGTCGGCAGCAACATCTTCAACCTGCTCTGCGTACTCGGCCTGGCCTCACTGGTGTCACCAAGCGCCATCCCGGTGGCGGCCAATGCCCTGGCCTTCGACTTCCCGGTGATGATCGCCGTGGCCATCGCCTGCCTGCCGATCTTCTTCAACGGCCACTGCATCAACCGCTGGGAAGGCGCCGTGTTTATCGGCTACTACGCGCTGTACACCACCTATCTAGTCTTGCACAGCACAGCGGCACCCTGGCTGGGAACCCTGCAACAGGCCATGTACAGTTTCGTCTTGCCTCTGACGGCCATTACCTTGCTGGTGATTGGCGCCCGCGCCTGGCAGCGTCAGCGCTAAATTAAGGAATTATTCAATGAGCCATGAACAACCCAGCGGCCTGCAAGTACGCCGCGAAGTGATGGGCGACGCCTTCGTCGACCGCGCCCTGGGCAACGCCACCGCGTTTAGCCAGCCGCTGCAGGATTTCGTCAACGAGCATGCCTGGGGCGGCGTGTGGAACCGCGAGGGACTGGATCGCCGGACCCGCAGCCTGATCACCCTGTCGGCTCTGACCGCACTCAAGTGCAACCAAGAGATCAAAGGCCATGTGCGCGGGGCGCTGAACAACGGCTGCACGGTCGAGGAAATCCGCGAAACACTGCTGCACTGCGCGGTCTATGCCGGCGTGCCGGCAGCCATCGATGCCTTCCGCGCCGCCCAGGAAGTGCTCGACGAGGTGCAGAAGGCCTAAGCTCAGCCGCCGCACACCTCAGCTCAACCTATACCCAACCCAGCCACTGCAAGGCCAACAGGCCGAGGTTGATGCTCACCACCGAGCCCAGGGTGGTGAGCACGATGATCACCGCCGCCAGTTGATGGTTGCCGTCGATGGCCTTGACCATCACATAGCTGGCGGCGGCCGTCGGGCTGGCAAAGTACACGAACAGAATCGCCAAATCGGCCTGACGAAAACCCCAACACCAGGCGCCCAGCGTGGCTAGCACCGGCAGCCAGACCAGCTTCATCAAGCTGGAACTGACCGCCACCCCGCTGCTCTCGCGCAGCGCCGCCAGACTCAAGGTGCCGCCGATGCAGATTAGCGCCAGCGGCAGGCTCATCTGGGCAAAGTAGCCGGCCGAGGTCAGCAACCACTGCGGCAAGCTGATCTGCCACCAGGCAAACGGAATGGCCGCCAGCACACCGACGATCAGCGGATTGCCGAGAATGCTCTTGAGCAACCCCAGGGCCGTGGTCTTGGCCTGTGGGTTGTAAATGGACAGGACGATCACCGCCAGGGTGTTGTAGCTGAGGATCACCAGCCCACCCAGCACCGCACCCACCGACAAGCCGTAGTCGCCGTACATGCTGCTGGCCAGCGCCAGGCCGACGATACCGTTATTGCCGCGAAACGCGCCCTGGGTATACACGCCACGATCGGCCTGCGGGCAGCGCCAGATCGCCCAGCCCCAGGCGAGCAAAAAACAGCCCACGGTCGCCAGCAGGAAATACAGCAACAAAGCTGGCTGCAGGGCCTGACTGAGGTCGGCCTGGACGATACCGAGAAACAACAAAGTTGGCAGCGTGCCGCGAAACACCAGAGTCGAGGCGGTATTGATAAAGCCCGCGTCGATCAGCCTCAGGCGCTTGAGCACCACACCGAGAAACAGCATGGCAAAGACCGGCGCGGTGACGCCGATGGTTTGCTGGACAACGGCAAGCATGCAAGCCCCTAGCGGACGGAGGAGTAACCCAAGGAAGACGGATAACCCCGGCAGCCTGCCGGGGTCAAACGGCGTTTAACGCCGTACAGGACGCTTCTGCAGTTTGCGCTGCAGAGTCCGTCGGTGCATACCCAAGGCGCGGGCAGTGGCGGAGATATTGCCTTCATGCTCACCCAGCACGCGCTGGATATGCTCCCACTGCAGGCGGTCCACCGACATCGGGTTTTCCGGCACCAGGGTGTCGAGATCGGCGTGCTCGGACAGCAGTGCTGTCAGCACGTCATCGGCGTCCGCCGGCTTGCACAGGTAGTTGCAGGCACCGCGCTTGATCGCTTCCACCGCGGTGGCGATGCTGGAATAACCGGTGAGGATCAGCACGCGCATTTCCGCGTCCAGCTCGTGCAGTTTGGGCAGCAGCACCAGGCCAGAGTCGCCTTCCATCTTCAGATCAAGCACCGCGTACTCGGGCAAATCCTCACGGGCCAGGGCCAGGCCGGCCTCCGCCGAGCTGGCGGTACTCACGCGAAAACCACGGCGCGCCATGGCCCGCGCCATCACGCGGGTAAAGGTCTCGTCATCATCCACCAACAGCAGGTGGGGCAGCTCTTCGCTGTCGATCGGGGCTTCGTCGCTCATGGAATTCCTCGTGTTTCAGATCGGCCCAAAGCCGGCGCCAAATGCGCGCGGCAAACGCAATTCAGTCAGCGTGCCGCCTTCTTCATGGTTATACAGTTTTACCGTACCGCCAGCGCGGGTGACGCTGGCCTGGCTAAGAAACAGGCCCAGGCCGAAGCCCTTGCCCTTGGTAGTAAAAAACGGTCGGCCAAGCTGCTCGGCAATCGCCAATGGCACGCCGGCGCCGTGGTCGCGGATGCTCAGGCGCGTCCACTGGGCATCCCAATTAAGCGTGATATCCAGGTTGTCCGGGCAGGCATCGGCGGCGTTATTGAGCAGGTTGAGCAGCGCCTGGGTCAGGTCGGTGGGCGGCATCAAGCGTGGCGAAGTGCCCAGACCGAGCACCTGAAAGCGGTAACTGGCCTCGGGACGCATTAAGTGCCAACGACGCAACACCGACTCCAGCCACTCGCGCGCGGTCTGCTCATGCACGGCCTGACGGCGATCGGCCTCGGCGGCGCGCACCAGCTGTTGCAGGCTCTGTTTGCACAACTGCACCTGCTCCTGCAGCACCGCCAGGTCTTCCTGCAGCAAGGGGTTCTGGTGTTCCTGGCGCAGCTCCTTGATCAGCACGCTCATGGTCGCCAGCGGCGTGCCCAACTCATGGGCGGCGCCAGCGGCCTGGGTGGCCACGGCGAGCAGTTGCTGATCGCGCATGCCCTCCTCGCGGCGCTCGGCCTGCAACTGGTCCTGACGGCGCAGCGCACCGGCCATCTTGACCACGAAGAAGGTAATAAAGGCCGCCGACAGGGCGAAGTTCAACCACATGCCGAACAGGTGCAGGCTGATCAGCGTGGCTTCATGCTCGATGCCGTGCAGCTCCAGCGGGTGATACCAGATCAGCAAGCCGGTGTAGCCACTCAGCGCCAGCCCGCTCAACGCCATGGAATACAGCCACGGCAAGGTCGCTGCGGCGATGGTCAGCGGCACCAGATAGTAAGAGACGAAGGGGTTGGTGGAGCCGCCAGCGTAGAACAGCAGCACGCTGTGAATGATCAGGTCGCAGGCCAACTGCACCGCATACTCCTGCTCGGTCACCGGCCACGGACCTTTCAGGCGCAGGCCGGTAAAAGCACAGAGCAGCGCGGAAAAACCCAAGGTGATGCTCAGCGGCAGCCAGGGCAGCGGCAACAGATCCGACAGGTAGGCGAACCCCACCGAGCCGGCTTGCGCGGCCAGCACCAGAATGCGGATCAGCGTCAGGCGCCAGAGGTTTTGTCGGCTGGCGGACAACAGCTGCGTGGGTGCGTGCATGACTTCTCCAAAAGTGCTCCGCGCCAGAGCGCAGCGAGTATAACCAAGCCACCGCTATCCGGGCCTTCCCCGTATCAACCTGCGGCAACTCGCCGCAGCCGCAACAGCCGCTAAGCTGATCCAACCGTCAACTACGGAACCCGTCGCTGCTCTAGGCAGTCTGAGCAGCGTAAGTTCCCTTTATCGCGCCACTCGGCGCCCACCGCGCATAAGGAATCCGCATGCCCAGCCAAGCCCAAACAGCCAGCGCCCTCGGCCTGACGCTCGCCGCCCTCATCAGCCAGCCGCTGCTCGCCGAGGAAGCCCGCTACAACCAGGTAGCCCTGCGCGCCGAAGTCAGCCAGGAAGTGGCTCACGACCAAATGCAGGTCAGCCTCTACACCGAAGCCCAGGACAAAGACCCCGCCAAGCTGGCAGCCCAGATTACCCAAACCATCAACCAGGCCCTGACCCAGGCACGCGCCAGCAAGGGTGTCACCGTCAGCCTCGGCAACCGCAACAGCTACCCGATCTACGACGGCGACAACCGCAAGATCACTGCCTGGCGCGAGCGCGCTGAGCTGCGCCTGGAAGGCGCCGACTTTGCCACGCTTTCGCAACTCACCGGGCAACTGCTGCAGCAACTGAAGATGGGCAACATGAGTTTCAGCATTGCCAGCGCCACCCAGAAGAAGACCGAGGACGCCCTGCTGCAGGACGCCATCAACGCCTTCAAGGCCCGCGCCCAACTTGCCACCAACGCCCTCGGTGGCAAGGACTACAAACTGGTTAGCCTGAGCCTCAACGGTGGTGGCTTCCAGGCGCCGATGCCGATGCGCATGCACGCGATGAAAAGCATGGCAGAGGCCGACGCCGCCCCGGCGCCGGAAATCGAAGCCGGCAGCAGCCAGGTCAGCGTCAACGCTGATGGCGTTATTGAAGTATTGATGCCCTAAGCCCGTGCGCCGGCCGTCAGGCCGGCGCTCCTGCCGCAGTTATCCACCCCACCACAACACTTTACCGGCTAATTTTTCACGCTTCGTTGAGTTCTGCCTGCGTAGCTTTGCACCTCAGGTAGCAGCTGCTGTTCAGCTGCCCGCGCAGAGCCAAGCAGAACCCCATGTTGAAGATCAAAGCCATTCGCCCCGAACTGCTGACCTTGCTGGCCAGCGGATTTTTCCTGCTCGCCTTCAACCAGGCACTGTGGCAACACCTGCTGCAGATCACCAGCGCCGACGGCCAGGGCTGGCTGCTGCGCGGTGCCTTTGTACTGCTGGTTTTGGCGGTGTTTAACCTGGTGCTGACCCTGTTGGCGTTCCGCTGGGTGCTTAAGCCAACATTGAGCGTGCTGCTGCTGTGTGGTGCCGGCGCGACCTACTTCATGAACCAATACGGCACCCTGATCGACAAGGAGATGCTGCGCAATATCGCCGAGACCAACCCCAGCGAAGCCTTCGATCTGCTGTCGCTGAAGTTCGCCGCCTACCTGCTCTTGCTCGGTGTACTGCCCTGCTGGCTGGTCTGGCAAACACCAGTCAACTACCGCATCTGGCACCGTGAACTGTTCAGCAAAGCGGTGGTGCTGACCGGCTGTACGGCGCTGCTCGGTGGCGTGGCCCTGGCCAACTACCAGGGTTTGTCCTCACTGTTTCGCAACCACCACGAACTGCGCCTGATGGTCACCCCGAGCAACATCGTCGGCGCCAGCTCCAGCTACCTGCGCGAACAACTGGCCAGCGCCAAGCAACCCTTCCAACTGGTCGCCAGCGATGCACTGCAATCAGCCAATTGGCAGAGCCACGCACGCAAATCCCTGACCGTACTGGTCATCGGCGAAAGTGCCCGCGCCGAGAACTTCGGCCTGCTCGGTTACGCTCGCAACACCACACCAGAATTAAGCCAGGAAGATGACCTGATCAGCTTCAACAATGTCAGCTCCTGCGGCACCGAGACCGCAGTGTCGGTGCCCTGCATGTTTTCCAACATGGGCCGCGCGGACTACAAAGCTCAGATCGCCAAAAACCAGGACTCGTTGCTCGATGTGCTCAAGCGCGCAGGCCTCAACGTGATCTGGCGCGACAACCAGGCCGGCTGCAAAGGGACCTGCGATCGCGTGACCTTGGAAGATGTCAGCAACGATAAAGACGCCGCGCTGTGTAACAGCCAAGAGTGCTTCGACGAAATCCTGCTGAAGAACCTGCAGCACTTCATTGATAACCTGCAGCAAGACACCGTACTGGTGCTGCACCAGATGGGCAGTCATGGCCCCGAATACTTCAAGCGCGTGCCCAAGGCCTTCGAGCGGTTCACCCCGGTATGCACCAGCAACGCGCTGAACGAATGCAGCCAAGAAGAAATCGTCAACGCCTACGACAACACCATTCTTTACACCGACCATGTGCTGGCAACGCTGATCGACCTGTTACGCAAGAATGAGCAGAAGATTGACACGGGCATGCTCTACCTGTCCGACCATGGCGAATCACTCGGCGAGTACAACCTGTTCCTGCACGGCGCGCCCTACATGATGGCGCCTGAGCAACAGAAGCACGTGGGCATGTTTGCCTGGTTCTCCAAGGGCTATCAACTGAGCGCCGGGCTCGACAGTCAGTGCCTGCGCGGCGAGCGGGACAAAGCCCTGAGCCACGATAACCTGTTCCACTCCATGCTCGGTTTACTGCAGGTCGACACCCGCGCTTACAACCCACGCCTGGACCTGTTTGCCGGCTGCCACACCCCACCGATCGACGCCGAGGCAACTGCCCTCAGCGACGGAAAAAACGATAAAACTCGCGCAGTTCATCCTGCGCGTCACTCAGGCTAACGGCAGTAAAGCGCAGCTCGTGGTGCGCCGGACACTGGGCCAGGCGGCCGAGATCGAGCGGATGCAGCCAGCCCAGTAGCGGGTAGCCGCCCATGGTCTGGCGGTCGGCCAGCAGGATGATCGGCTGGCCATCGGCCGGCACCTGAATAGCCCCGTTAGTGACCCCTTGCGACCATTGCCGCGCTGGCGTCAGCGCCGGCACCGTCAGCGCCGCGCCACACAGGCGGGCGCCCATGCGATCCGATTGCGGGCTGAGTTGCCAGGGTTGGGCGAAGAAACCTTGCAGCTGATCCTCGCTAAAGCTCAGGGCGTCGCCGCCGGTGATCACTCGCAGCAGGGGCCGTGCGTGGTAGTCGGGCACATAGGGCCAGGGCACGCTGGCTACGCCGGGCAATTGTGCAGCCGCGCAGCGCAACCAATCGCCCGCGTGCAGGGCCCGGCCATCACCATGCAAACCGCCCAACCCATCACGCTGCTGAGTGGCAACACTGCCCAGTTGGGCATCCCCGTGAAATCCACCGGCCACAGCCAGGTAAGCGCGTTGACCACTGCGGGCATAGCCCAGGTGCAATTGCTGGCCGGCACGCACGGCGAAACGCGACCAGTTGGCCTGGGGCACGCCATCGACCTCAATGACCACGTCGGCGCCACAGACTGCCACCCAACTATCGTGCCGACTGCGCAGTTGCAAACCGCCCAGGGCGACCTCCAGCAGCGGCGCGCCCCAAACATTACCGAGCAGGTAATTGGCCCAGGCTGCCGCGTGCAGATCCAGCGGCCCGGCGGGCGACACGCCAAGGTGCTGCCAGCCAAGACGCCCGGCGTCTTGCAACAGGCTCAAGGGCCCCGACTGCACCACATCGAAACCGCTCAAGGCGCACCGCCCTCGGCCAGATAGGTACGCTGATCAATGGGTACAAAACGCACCCGATCGCCGAGCGCCAAACGGCAGGGCTGAGCGGCCTGCCAGTCAAACAACGACCATGGGCAACGGCCGAGCAGATGCCAGCCGCCGGGCGAAGCCTGGGGATAGATCGCCGTTTGCCGCTCGGCAATCGCCAGGCTGCCAGCCGGCACCTGGGTGCGCGGGGTACTACGGCGGGGCAATGCCAGGCGCCCATCCAGTTCACTCAGGTAGGCAAACCCCGGCGCAAAACCGATGGCGCCGACCCGGTATTCGACGCCACTGTGCAAGGCGATCACCTCACTCACACTCAGGTCGCACGCCGCGGCAACGGTGGCCAGGTCCTCGCCGGCATACCAGATCGGCAACTCCAGCAAGGGCGTCGGCGCGAACTGCGGCGCCTCAACCAGCCAGGCCTCCAGCAAGGGCGTGAGCTGCTGCACCAACTGCGGATGACTGATACGCAACAGGTCGTAATGCACCAGCAGGCTGGTCCAGGCCGGCACCAGATCGACCAGCACCGGCCCCAACTGCTGAGCGATACGCTCAGCCAAACGGGCGATGCGTTGCGGCAGGTCGGCATCCGGCTGTTCGGCCAGCACCAGCAGCAGCGCCTCGGCGCCGGCCGGCTCGATACGGATCACTGCGCATCCAGCAGAGCGCGTAGGCGCCGCAGCACCGCCAGCGACTCGGGATTGTCGCCATGTACGCAGAGGCTGTCGGCACGCAGCTGCACCGGCCGACCATCGATATCGGCAAATGCCTGGCCGGCTGCAATCGCTAGGGCCTGACTGAGGATCTGCTCACTGCGCTGATACACCGCGCCCGGCAAACGGCGCGGCACCAGCTGGCCATCGGCCTGGTAGGCCCGGTCGGCAAAGGCTTCGAACAACAGCGGCACACCGGCCGCCGCCGCCAGACGTTGTTCGCGGCGATTGTCGGCCAACGCCAGAACCATCAGCGGCAAGCCGGGCCGATAGCGGGCACAAGCCGCCAGCACGGCCTCGAACAACTCGTCGCTGCGCAGCAGGTCGTTGTACAAGGCCCCATGGGGTTTGACGTACGCCAGCTGAGTGCCAGCTGCGCGGCAAAAAGCATCCAGCGCACCGAGCTGATAAAGCACCAGCGCCTGCACCTCCTCAGCCGAGCAGGCCAGGTGGCGGCGACCAAAGCCTTGCAAGTCGGGATAGGCCGGATGAGCGCCAATGCTCACCCCATAGCGCACGGCCAAGGCCACACTGCGTTGGATAGTCAGCGGGTCGCCAGCATGAAAACCGCAGGCCAGGTTGGCCTGATCCACCAGCGGCATGGCATGGGCATCGTCGCCCATCTGCCAGGCGCCAAAGCTTTCGCCCATGTCGCAATTCAAGAGGATTCTGTTCATCCGCCAAGCTTAGTGGGGCAATGCCAAGGCGGGAAGCGCCAGGCCGGATAAATGCCCAACGCCCCTAGCCGAAATGCACGCCGAACGAGGGACGTTGGACAGCGATGCTCACTCAGTAAACATCGCGCCGGTAGCGACCTTCTTCTATCAGCGCCTCAACCTGAGCGTCGCCCAGCACCTCGCGCAACACCGCATCCACACCGCTGGCCATGCCATCGAGGCTGCCGCAGACGTAGATTGCTGCGCCCTCGGCGACCCAGCAGCGCAGGTGTTCGGCGGCCATGCGCAGGCGATCCTGCACATACATCTTGACGGCCTGGTCGCGGGAAAACGCCAGGTCCAGGCGCGCCAGCTCCTCGCGGCAGTAGAAGTCGTGGGCAGCATTGCGCTCGCCGAACAGCAGCCAGTTGCGCGACTGTCCCGCGCCGATGCGCTGTTTGAGCAGGCTGCGCAGGCCGGCTAGGCCGGTGCCATTGCCGATCAGGATCAGCGGGCAATCCGTCTCGGGCCCATGGAAGCCACTGTTACGCCGCAGCCGTGCCAGCAGCGGTTGCTGCAGCGCGGCGCCGGCCGTCAGCCAACCAGAACCCAGGCCCAGGCTGCCGTCTGGGTGACGTTCCTGGCGTACCAGCAACTCCAGCGCGCCATCGCAGGGCAGCGAGGCGATCGAATACTCGCGCACGGCCGCCTCCGCGTGGTTGCCCGGCAGCACCTCGAGCAGGTCGCCGGCCTGCCAGTCTGCGGCTCTCGGCGGCTGCAGGCGCAAAAGAAAGGTCGGCGCGCCGCTGCTGCCGGGGTTCAGGCACTGGCGGTCGAGCAAGCGCCACTCGCCAAACGGCTGCTCAGCCATGGCTTGCAGCGGCGCCCCCGTTAAACCGCTGAGTTGCTGTTGCCAGTGTGCCAGGGCGGCGGCGTCGCCGTTGTCCACTTCCACCGGGCTGAACAGACTGTTGGCGCCCTGTTGTTGCAACCAGCCATGCAGGCGCCGGGCAAAGCCACAGAACTGTTGATACTGGCGATCACCGAGGGCAAGTACCGCATAGCTCAGGTCCGCCAGGGCCAGCTCGCGGCCCAGCAAACTGCGCTCGAAACCACGGGCGCTGTCCGGCGCCTCGCCGTCACCGAAGGTGCTGACCACAAACAGCGCGCGGCTGGCCTGGCTTAGCGCCTGGGCATCCACCCGCGCCAAAGGCTGCACCTGCACCGCGATGCCCGCGGCCTGCAACTGCCCGGCCGTGCGCCAGGCCAGTTGTTCGGCCAGGCCGCTCTGACTGGCAAACCCCACCAGCCAATGCTGGCCCTCGACTGACGTGCCCAGGGTACCGCGAGCCTGCTTGATCGCGCGCTTCTTGCGCCGACGATCGAGGTACAGCAGCCAGCCAGTGATGGCGAACAGCGGCATGCTCAGGCTGGCCAGGGCCATCAGAATGCGCCCGACCAAGCCGAAGTATTCGCCCACGTGCAGGGCGTAGACGCTGGCGAGCAACTGGGCGCCGAAGGGTTTGTCGGCATAGCGCTCATGGCGCTGCACCTGACCACTCAGCGGGTCGAGTGTCAGCTGATTGAGGGCGCGGGGATGGTCGGCATCCTTGAGCAGGTAGAACACCGTGGCCGGCTGGCCAGCCACCGGTGGCAAGCGTAGGTTCCAGGCCACCAACTGCGGCCCGGCGGCGGCTTGCAGGCTGCTCCAGAGGGCGTGGTAGTCGACGCTCGGCGGCGGCCCCTGAGGCGCATCACCCGGACGACCACGGCGCTCCCCCGGTTTGCCGCCCTGCTGGCCGGCCGGGGCGTCACTGAGCAATTGAGTCATGCCGTCGCGATACCAACCATAGGACCAATACAAGCCGGTGAGGCTGGCGCACAGGTAGAACGCCAGGCACCAGGTGCCGGCCACTGCATGCAGATCCCAATTGAAGGCGCGGCCTTTTTTCGCCCAGTCGAGGGTCAGCCAGGCGCGCCAGTTCAGCGCCTGGCGCGGCCAGCGCAGGTACAGGCCGGAGAGACAGAAGAACACCAGCGCCAGGGTGCTGGCGGCGGTGATCTGCTTGCCCGTCTCGCCCATGGCCAGGAAGCGGTGCAGCTGCAGCATCAGGTCGAAGAAGGCCTTGCCGCTGGGCTCGGCCAGCAGCTCACCGCTGTAGGGATCGAAGAAGCGCATCGGCCCGCGACGCTCACCGGGCTTGGGGGTGAAGAACACCCGCGCAGCGCTGTCGGTCTGGGTATCAACCCACAGACCGCTGACCGTCTTGCCGGCCGCCGCCTCGATTTTGCTAACCAACTCGGCCGGCGCCAGGATGCCCGAGTCGCGTACCTCGACCCTAAGCACCTCGGGGTTGAGGGCGCCCATGATCTCGCCTTCGAAAGCGTACAGCGCGCCAGTCGCGCCCATCAGGGCCAGCACCAGGCCGGCACTGATGCCGAAAAACCAGTGCAATTGAAACAGGACTTTCTTGAACACGAAAAACACCTTGGTCAGTGGGCTATGCCCGGAGCGGAGCACAGTCTAGATGCGAAGCATTTGCATTCAATGCAGGTTTACCCAGCCTTTACCTTTGCCCGCTCAACGCGTGTGCGCCGGCAGCAACAGCTCGGCGGTGATGTCCGCCAGCTCACGGCAACCACACAGCGCCATGGCCACTTCCAGCTCCTCGCGCAGCAGCTTGAGCAGGTGCGCCACACCCAGGGCGCCGGCCGTGGTCAGGGCGTGGATATAGGGCCGGCCGATCAGCACTGCATCCGCACCCAGGGCGATGGCCTTGAGCACATCGGTGCCACGGCGAATGCCTCCGTCCACCAGTAGCAAGGCTTCTGGACCTAGGGCCTGGCGAATGGCCGGGAGCATCTTCACGGCCGGCAGCTGGCTGTCCAGCACCCGGCCGCCGTGGTTGGAGGCGATCACCCCGGCGGCGCCGGCCTGCATGGCCAACTGCGCGTCCTGGGGATGCAGGATGCCCTTGAGCAGCACCGGCAGCCGGCTGTGCTGACACAGCCAGGCCACGTCGGCCCAGTGCGGCGCCAGCGCCAGCAGGCCATCGAACACGGCACTGCCACCGGCTGGCAGCTCCGGCAATACGGGCGGCGCCTCGATATTCACCGCGGCAATCCCGGCCGGCAGTTGAAAGCCGGCCCGTTGCTCGCGGTTGCGCACACCGGCCACCGGCGCGTCCACCGTCAACACCAGCGCCTTGTAGCCAGCCGCGGCGGCGCGCTCGGCCAACGCCAGGGTGCGCGGGCCATCGCCTTGCCAATACAGCTGAAACCACAGCGGCCCATTACCCGCCTCGGCCACCGCCTCCAGCGCCATCGAGGCATAGGAACTGAGCACCGCTGCGCCACCCATTACCCCGGCGGCCAGGGCCATGGCCCGCTCACCCTCCGGATGAAACAACTGCTGATAGGCCACCGGCGCCAGCAGGATCGGGTGCTGCAGGGTGTCGCCCAGCAACTGACAACGGGTATGACCTCCGCGCAGATCGCGCAGCATTCGCGGCAGCAGCGCCCAGTCCTGCCAGACGTTCAGGTTGGCCTGGCAGGTCAGCTCATCCGCCGCGCCACCTTGCAAGTAGGCCAAGGCATTGGCATCCAGGCGCTGCAGGGCATGCCGCTGGTAATCGCAAGCCGCCACCAGATCAAGGGCAATCACATCGAGGGGCGGTAACCGGGTCATCGTCACTCGCCCCACTGGCGCAGCAGGTTGTGATAGGTGCTGGTCAGACCGAGCACTTCTTCGCTGTCGCCCAACTGGCCGCGCAGCTTGAGAATGTTCATGTCCAGGTCGAACAGCAGCTTGCGCTGCCAGGCGTCGCGCACCCAGCTCTGGGTCCACAGGAACGCGGCGATCCGCGCCCCGGCCGTGACCGGCTCGACCCGGTGCAGGCTTGTGGCCGGATAGACAATGGCGTCGCCGGCGGCCAGCTTGACCTCGTGCTCGCCGTAGGTGTCTTCGACGATCAGCTCACCGCCCTCATATTCCTCCGGCTCGCTGAGAAACACTGTGGTCGAGACATCGGTGCGCACCTGCAGGCCGCTGAAGCGGTCGCGTTGCAAGGCGTTGTCGACATGATTGCCGTACAAACCGCCGCCCTGGTAGCAGTTGAACATCGGCGGCAGCATGTGCCGCGGCAGCACCGCCGAGACAAACAACGGGTGCCGCGACAGGGCATCGGCAACCCGTTGTGACATACCGGCAAAGGCCGGCGCTGCGGCGGGAAATTGCAGATTGTGTTTGAGACTGGCGGCCTGGGCGCCAGAGGTCTGCGCGCCATCGACCCAGTCATGGGCCGCCAGTTCGGCGCGCAAGGCGGCGACTTCAGCTTTGCTCAGCACCTGTGGGATATGCAGCAACATCAAGGCGTCCTCGTCGACACAACGCAAGAAGCCCGCGCAGGACGCAGGCTTCAGGGTTGCAGGTAGGCGGTTTAGAAATCGAACTCGGTGGTCAGCATGGCCGAGCGCGGCGTACCCAATACGGCACGGGCACCACTGTTGTTGAGGGTCGCGATGTACTCCTCGTCAAACAGGTTGTAGACGTTCAGACGCAAGTTGACGTTCTCGTTGATCCGATAGGCCGCCATGGCATCGGCAACCCAGTAGGACGGGATTTCCGGCATGTTGGTGGTGCTGCTATCAGCCCCCTCGGCGATCAAACGGTCTTGGTTACCGACATAGCGCGCCCCGCCACCAAGGGTGAAGTCGCCCAGGGTGTAGGAGGTCCACAGGGTTGCGGTGAGGTCTGGCGACCAGCGCACGCCGCTGTTCTGGGTGGTCACGCCCGTGGTGGCGTTGTGGCTGGCTTG
>NKIE01000010.1:16658-18954 GCA_002256055.1 Pseudomonas sp. PGPPP3
CCCGCCGAGACCTGCCAGAAGTTGGTGATCTGCCCGACCATGCCCAACTCGACACCGGTGACGCGAATCTTGCCGTCCTGCTGGTAGCTGTCACTCAGGGCATCGTAGGACACCTGATTGGTGTTCTCGGTGCGGTACACGGCGGCAGTCAGGTTGAGGCGGTCATCCAGCAGATCCCACTTGGTGCCCAGTTCGACGTGCTCGGTTTTTTGCGGGTCCAGGTTTGGCTGGCTGTCGCTGGACTCGGAAGTCGACAAAGCGAAGTTAGCACTGCCCGGCGGGGTCAGGGAGTTGGCGTAAGACAGGTAGATGCTGCCGTTTTCCAGCGGCTTGAACACCACACCGGTGTTCCAGCTGGTCAGGTCATCCGAGTTGTTCAGGTCGTAAGGCGTCAGCAGGTAATCATTGGTTGCCGGCGTACTGGCAATGGCTACCAGCGAGGCACCCTTGGTGTCGGTGCGATAGTGCTCGAAACGCACACCCGCATTGACCGACCACTGCTCGTCCAGATGCAACGTATCGAAGGCATAGAAGGCGGCGGTATCAGTGGTGCCATCGCTGTATACGCCCGACTTGTAAGGCTTACCCATCACGTCATAGGCATTGGGGTCGTACAGGTTGGCATTGGGCACGGCAACGGCCACATAGGTCACGCCATCGATGACCTGATTCGCCGTGGCGCCTGACTCGGTGCGCTGGCTTTCGCGCATAAACTCGACACCGGTGGCCAGGGTGTTGCGCAGGCCAAAGGTGAAGAACTCAGTATTCAGGTTGGTCTGGTTGGCGGCGATCTCGTTTTCCTGGTCAGTCAGCTGGCGCGAACGGGTCACGGTCCAATTGGCCGGGTTGCTCGAGTTATTGGCCGACAGGGTGTTGATGCCGGTGAGCACACGGTCGGTGGTGGTCTTGCCGATGCGCGAGGTGTTGCGCAGCGTGGTCACGTCATTGAGGTCGTGCTCGAACTTGACGGTGAACATGTCGGCTTCGACATCTTCGTAATCGCTTTTGCTGCCGTAGAAGTTGTCGCTATCGACCTTGGCGCCGGCATTCAAGCGCGCATCGGCGCTGTAGAAACCATCCATGCCGATGGTCGAGATGCCGCCGTCGGGGATGTTGTTCTGCCGTACATGCTGGGAGTACAGGTACAAGCGAGTATCGGTCTCCAGGCCGAAAGCCAGCGCCGGGGCCACGCCGTAGCTGCTGTTTTCCACGCTGTCACGGCCGTCGACGCCACCGTCGCGGCGCATCAGGTTCAGGCGCAGGGCCGAGTTATCACTCATGCTCTGGTTGATGTCGGCGGTCAGGTTGCTCTTGTCCGCAGTGCCATAGCCGAGAGTGCCACTGATGGCGTCTTCCAGGGTCGGCAGCTTGGACACCAGGTTGATGTAACCCGACGATGCGCCGCGACCGATATCAGAACCCGCCGCGCCCTTGACCACTTCCACTTGCTCAAGGTTGAACACGTCGCGACTGACCGCACCGAGGTCGCGAACACCGTCGACAAAGGTCGAGTTCTGGGTGGAGAAGCCGCGCATCATAAAGGTGTCGCCGGCCGAGGTATTGCCGTTCTCACCCAACTGCATGGTGATCCCCGGGGTGTTACGCAGCGCTTCCATCAGGCTGTTGGCGCCCTGCTCGCGCAGGACTTCCTTCTTGATCACCTGCACGGTTTTTGGCGTATCCAGCAGGTCCTCGGTCATCTTGGCATTGGCACTGCGCTTGGCCTTGTATGGCACTTCGCGCTCGGCGGTGGAGGTCACACTGGTGCCCGGCAGGCTCAACTGCGCCTGGCTGGTGTCATCCTGGGCGGCCATGGCCATGGACGGAATGGCGGCGGCGATCAGAGTTGCCAGGTGGCAGGTCTTGTGGTGTTTGCGACTGCGAATGGACATGTAATTTCCCCAGTTAGAGCAAATGAGCACCTCTGCCGCACCTCAGGTTTCTGTTGCCGAGTGTGCGATGGCAGAGCGCTAAAAGTTCAATTCGGCGCGGATGATAATTATTACCATTTGCTTACGCAATAAGAATCATCCTCCTTTGAGAAATAATGCTATTCACAGCAAAGCTGACGCCACCGCTCAGTGCCGAGCTAGCCTCCACAGATGTTTTCATCAGGCGCAGAAAAGCAAAAACCCCAGCAAGCTGGGGTTTTTGGCGTAACCAGAAAAGAACGGTGGTTACAGGTAGAACGACTTCAGCGGCGGGAAGCCATTGAATTCGACCGCGCTGTAGCTGGTGGTGTAAGCGCCGGTGGACAGCCAGTACAGGCGGTCACCGATGGCCAGGTTGAGCGGCA
>NKIE01000722.1 GCA_002256055.1 Pseudomonas sp. PGPPP3
GAAGACCAAACCGGTTCCGGAAAGGGTGACTGGCTGATGAAAAAGCAAATTTTCGCACTGATTTTCGCAGTACTGCCGGCATTCGCCATGGCTCAAGCGGCACTTGAGTATCCGAACGACCCTGTTGTGGTTGATCTGAAGGACAAGGCCGCGTTGCAGGATGGTGCCAAGACTTTCGCCAACTACTGCATGGGCTGCCACAGTGCCAAGTTCCAGCGCTATGAGCGCGTGGCAACTGACCTGGGTATTCCGACCAAGTTGATGATGGATAACCTGGTGTTCACCGGCGCCAAGATTGGCGAGCACATGAAGATCGGCATGCAGCCGCAGGATGCCAAGGTCTGGTTCGGTGCTGCACCGCCTGACTTGACGCTGGTGGCTCGCGTGCGTGGCAATGACTGGCTTTACACCTATCTGCGCACTTTCTATGAAGATCCGACTCGTCCGTGGGGCGTCAACAACAAGGCCTTCCCGAACGTCGGTATGCCGAACGTGTTGGTTGGCTTGCAGGGTCGTCAGGTGATTGGTTGCAAGCAGGTTCAGGTGGTTGAGGGTGGTAAGAAGCAATTCGACCCACTGACCGGCACCCCGATCACTCATGAAGACTGCCATCAGCTGACTGTGGTGCCGAAGACTGGCACTCTGACAGCCGAGCAGTTCGACGAGAAGGTTAAGAACCTGGTGAGCTTCCTGGCCTACTCGGCCAACCCGGTGAAACTGGAAAGTCAGCGCATCGGTACTTATGTGCTGCTGTACCTGGCCTTCTTCTTCGTATTCGCTTATCTGCTCAAGCGCGAATACTGGAAGGACGTTCACTGATAAACTGCTGCCTCGTTGTGAACAAGCGCGCCCAAATGGGCGCGCTTGTTTTTCTGCTTCTGTTAATTATTCCCCGCGAGGAGAGACGTCATGGCCGTAGCCAATAGGTTGGCCTGTTACTCTGACCCCGCCGATCACTATTCCCACCGCGTACGTATCGTGCTCGCCGAGAAGGGTGTCAGCGCCGAGATCATTGATGTTGAGCCGGGTCGTTATCCGCCCAAGCTGACGGAGGTGAATCCTTATGGCAGCTTGCCGACACTGGTTGATCGCGATTTGGCTTTGTACGAATCGACGGTGGTGATGGAATACCTCGACGAGCGCTATCCGCACCCGCCGCTGTTGCCGGTGT
>NKIE01000723.1 GCA_002256055.1 Pseudomonas sp. PGPPP3
CGTTGACCTTGTCGCCAGCCACTTCAACCTTGGAGGCGAAGGTGCCCTGGCCGAAACCGGTCAGGGCAGCCAACATCTGGCCAGTCTGGTTGTTGTCGCTGTCGATGGCCTGTTTACCCAGGATCACCAGCTGAGGCTGTTCTTTGTCGACCACTGCTTTAAGCAGTTTGGCCACAGCCAGGGAATTCAGTTCGTCAGCGCTTTCAACCAGGATCGCGCGATCAGCACCCAGAGCCAGCGCAGTGCGCAGTTGCTCTTGAGCAGTGGTCGGACCGATGGAGACGACGACGATTTCGCTAGCCACGCCTTTTTCTTTCAGGCGGACGGCTTCTTCCACGGCGATTTCGCAGAAGGGGTTCATCGACATCTTGACGTTTGCAAGGTCAACGCCGGAATTGTCCGCTTTGACGCGAACTTTGACGTTGTAGTCGACCACTCGTTTGACAGCTACAAGAACCTTCATGGATTCCTCGTTACTCTCCGGTGAATAAGAATGTCGTCCAGGCGCACCTGGTCGGCTCTGCGGGGGTCGGCCGGAACCGCCAAACAGCCCAAATAATGAGCGCAAAACCGTCCATATCTTGACCGTAACGCCTTGCCTGGTCAATACGGAGCCGCGCTCATTAATCGTCATGCAGCCTCGATAATACAAGGCTTGGACAGAATTCAAACAAACGTTTGTATTGGACCTCTCCGAGGGTGTGGATATAATGCCTTGGCTCTGATCATGGAAAGGTCCTAGCTTCCAATATTAAAACATCGAAGAGCCCTGAGTAGGAGATAGTCTGTGGAACGCGAATTTATGGAATTCGACGTCGTCATCGTCGGCGCCGGCCCTGCTGGTTTGTCCGCCGCCTGCCGACTGAAACAGAAGGCCGCTGAAGCTGGTAAAGAGATCAGCGTCTGCGTAGTAGAGAAAGGTTCCGAAGTCGGCGCCCACATTCTCTCTGGCGCAGTCTTCGAGCCGCGCGCACTGAATGAACTGTTCCCGGACTGGAAGGAACTCGGCGCACCGCTGAATACCGCGGTCAAGCGCGACGACATCTACATGCTGAAAAACGCCGACAGCGCAGTCAAGGTGCCGAATTTCTTCGTGCCCAAGACCATGCACAACGAAGGCAACTACATCATCTCCCTGGGCAACCTGTGCCGCTGGCTGGCCCAGCAGGC
>NKIE01000724.1 GCA_002256055.1 Pseudomonas sp. PGPPP3
ATCAGAAGGCGTCGGCAGCGGCGAGGCGGACAATGACCTGAGGGCACTGGACTAGCGCCTCGCCGCCGGGATCATGCGGAACTATGCCATGGCGATGAAAATCCTTGGGGAGATCAAGGATTGCGTCGTGGTGTTCGACGATCATGGCTGCGGCGTTTACTGCTATGCGGGCGGCATCGCATTCGACAATATGCTGTGTGCCGATGTCGACTTCATGGATCTCGACAATTTGTCGTTGTTGGCCGCAGAACGCCATGACAGCGCCGAACCCGGGCTCACCATGGGCAAGAACAATGCGATCAAGGCGATTGTCATCAACTATATGGCAGGCGGCGTGCCGCAGCCTTTCCTTTGGGATAATTACCCAGTTCATGTCGTCGGCGACACGGTGAACCGCTGGATGCTAAATGACCCGTCAAACTATCATTTTGATCGCGCAAAGGCGCCTGTGTGGCCCACGCTAGATGAGGCTGTAGAGGCGGCCTGCCGTGACGGCGGCACCGAAAACGTCATTGTATTTGACCGCACGCCGGGCGCGTTTCGTGTCAGCCGCAAACTGGGTGAACATCTGATGGCCCGCGCCCCGGCCGTACGGGAGAAGGTAGAAAAAGTCTTTCTGCCCAAATGGCTCCGCCAGCGTGGGTTGGCGTCGTGACATCGGTTCAACTGCTGGAAAAGACCGAAGTCTGGTTGCACGGCATCAGCCTCGACAATGCCAATCTGCCAAAGCTGGCGGACGCCGTGGCCGACGTGCGCTCCCTCCCGCGTGACAAGGTATTTGTCACCGACGTCCGGCCGCAGCTGGTGGTGCTCGCCAGTCTCGTGGCACGGGTTGAACTGGAAGATGTCACAGGCAAGCAAGAGGCACTGCTGGCCAGTATTCGCCAAATTCCCGGCGTCGAGGTGGCGGATACGGCGACCGTGCACTCCGAGGGGATTTTGGGTGTCATCGGCACACCGCGCGCTGAGGTTGATCGCTACTTAGCTGATGCCCGAAAGCTGGAGCACCAGATCTCCGCTTATGCCGCACGCCGCGTTGCGGTGATAAGCACAGGCAGCGAGTTACTGGCTGGCGAAATTGAAGACACAAATTTCGCGGCCATCCGCGATGCGATGGAAGCAGCCGGATTTGAAGTCGAATTCGGCGGCATTGCGGGGGACAGTGAAG
>NKIE01000725.1 GCA_002256055.1 Pseudomonas sp. PGPPP3
GACAAGCTGGGCAGTGGCGAGCATTGCGCGTCCACCTCCAACCGCAACTTCGAAGGCCGTCAGGGCGCCGGCGGGCGGACCCATTTGGTCAGTCCGGCGATGGCTGCGGCCGCCGCGGTGCCCGGGCGCTTTATCGATGTGCGCGAATTGACCCAGGCCTGAGGACAAGTAGATGAAAGCTTTTACCCAACACAGTGGCTTGGTGGCTCCGCTTGATCGTGCCAACGTCGACACCGATCAGATCATCCCCAAGCAGTTCTTGAAGTCGATCAAGCGCACCGGCTTTGGCCAGAACCTGTTCGACGAGTGGCGTTATCTTGATGTCGGCCAGCCGGGACAGGATTGCTCGCAGCGCCCGATCAACAAGGACTTCGTGCTGAACTTCCCCCGTTATCAGGGCGCCAGCGTGCTGCTGGCACGGGAGAACTTCGGTTGCGGCTCCAGCCGTGAACACGCGCCCTGGGCGCTGGAAGAGTACGGCTTCCGCGCGGTAATCGCGCCGAGCTATGCCGACATCTTCTTCAACAACAGCTTCAAGAACGGCATGTTGCCGATCATCTTGACCGAGGCCGAAGTTGATGAATTGTTCCAGCAGGCCGAGGCGTGCGAGGGCTATCAGCTCAGCGTTGATCTGGCGGCGCAAACCGTGACCCGCCCGGACGGCAAGGTCTACCACTTTGAAATGGACGCTTTCCGCAAGCACTGCCTGCTCAATGGCCTGGACGACATCGGCCTGACCCTGCAGGACAGTGACGCAATCAAGTCTTTCGAAACCCAACACCAGCAGAGCAACCCTTGGTTGTTCGGCGCGATCAAGTAAGTAGGGTGGGTTAGGCCGCAGGCCGTAACCCGCCGGACAGAGGTTCGGTGACGAAAATGCCGGGCCTTGCTGAATAAACGAGGAATGCAATGAGCAAGCAAATTCTGATTCTCCCTGGCGACGGTATTGGCCCGGAAATCATGGCCGAAGGGGTCAAGGTGCTGGAGTTGGCCAACGACAAATACAGCCTGGGCTTCGAACTGAGCTTTGATGAGCTGGGCGGCGCCGCTTACGACAAATACGGCGTGCCGCTGGCCGATGAAACCCTCGAACGCGCTCGTGCCGCCGATGCCATCCTGCTCGGCGCCGTTGGCGGCCCGAAGTGGGACACAATCGCGCCGGCCCTG
>NKIE01000726.1 GCA_002256055.1 Pseudomonas sp. PGPPP3
AAGCCGCGACCCATTTCGCCTGCCCGCGCGGCTTCAATGGCGGCGTTCAGGGCCAGCAGGTTGGTTTGGTCGGCAATCCCTTTGATTACATCGACCACGCCACCAATCTCGCTGCTGTCATGGGCCAGGCGAGTGACTGTTTCACCCGTTTCAGCTACAGCCACCGCCAGGCTACGGATAGCCTCGCGAGCCTCGTCGGTAATCTTGCGGCCTTGCTGGGTCAGTTGGTTGGCTTTCTGGGTGGCATCGGCGGTGCGTTGTACGTTGCTGGCTACTTCCTGGGTGGTGGCGGCCATTTGATTGACTGCCGTGGCCACCTGCTCGGTTTCCAGGCGCTGGCTGTCCAGACTTATGGCGCTACTACGGGCCAGGGCGCCAGTGTCGCTGGCTTGGCGGGTAAGGTGCTCGGCAGTGTCTTGTAGGCGGGTCAGGCAGGTGCGCAGGTGCGCTTGCTGGCTGCGCATGGACATTTCCACCTGGGATTCCAGGCCTTGGCTATCGGTGTACATGAGGGCAATTAGCGGGTCAGCATTGGCCCGCTCGGCAATTTTGGCCAGGCGCCGCATACCTTGGTTTTGCCAATGAACGCCGGCCAACCCCAGCGGGATGATCAGCAGGATGCTCGCCAGATAACTCCAGCCACCGGGTAGCAGGTGGCCGAGCACGTTGCCGAGCAGCACCGCGCACAGAAACGGCAGCCAGAAACGCAGCAGGGGCATAAAGCGATTGGCTGCCGGAATTGCCGCCTGGCCGCTGTTGATTCGTCGGTACAGGGCTTCGGCTCGGCTGACCTGCTTGGCCGTGGGTTTAACCCGCACCGACTCAAAGCCAACCACCTGATTGTTCTCGTAGATCGGCGTCACATAGGCATTGACCCAGTAAAAATCGCCGTTCTTGCAGCGGTTCTTGACGATGCCCATCCACGGTTTGCCCTGCTTGAGGGTTTCCCACATATGGGCAAATACGGCGGCCGGTACATCGGGGTGGCGCACCAGGTTGTGGGGGGCGTTCATCAGTTCTTCGCGACTGAAGCCGCTGATGTTGACGAACACCTCATTGCAATAGGTGATCATGCCCTTGAGGTTGGTCGTCGAGATCAGACGCTGATTCTCGCTGACCTGATGTTCGCGTTGAGTCACGGGCTGGTTATTACGCATGGCAAGGTT
>NKIE01000727.1 GCA_002256055.1 Pseudomonas sp. PGPPP3
GATGTCGATCAGCTTGTCACCTTCACGGTATTGCCCCACCGTCGTGCCGCTCAGCAATGTCTTGGAAGCCTGGGCAATCGACTGGCTGGTCACGCCCAGTGCGCGGGCTTTGGCCTGGTCCACTTCCAGGCGCATGACCTTGACCGCTTCGTTCCAGTTGTCGTTGACACCACGCGTATTGGCGCTTTCCCGCATGGCCGCCTTCACCTCATCGGCACGGGCCCGAAGCACGACAGGGTCGGTGCCAATGACGCGAAACTGCACCGGGTAGGCCACCGGAGGGCCGTTGGGCAGAATCTTGACGCGGGCGCGAATTTCCGGAAATTCTTGCGCCATCAGTGCTGGCAGCTTGATGCGAATCGCCTCACGCAACTTCAAATCATTGGGCAGGACGATGAACTGCGACACATTACTCTGGGTGAAGCTATTGTCAAGCGGCAAGTAGCAGCGTGGTCCCCCAGAGCCGACCCAGGTCGTTACTGAGTTGACGCCAGGCTCTTGCATCAGCCGGGCCTCAATACGCTTGGTGGTAGCTTCGTTTGCAGCGAATGAAGTGCCCTCCGGGTACCACACATCCAACAGGATCTCCGGCCGACTGGAATCCGGGAAGAACTGCTGTTGCACCTTGCCCATACCTACTATGCCAAGACCAAAAGTCAACAGCATGATGCCGATGGTGATCCAGCGGTATTCCACGCACCAGTTCACGGCCCGGCGAAAGGCGTTGTAGAACGGCGTGTCATAAAGTTCCTCGTGCTCATGCACACCCTCGGGAAGCGGTTTGGCCTTCAAAATCAAGGTGCCCAAGTAAGGCACAAAATACACCGAAGCCAACCAGCTCAAAACCAGTGCCAGCGCCGTCACCCCAAAAATGGCGAAGGTGTACTCACCTGTAGACGACTTGGCAATTCCGATTGGCAGGAAGCCCACCGCAGTGATCAGCGTACCCGTGAGCATGGGCATGGCAGTGATCTCATAAGCGAAGGTGGCAGCACGCACTTTGTCGTAGCCCTGCTCCATCTTGTGCACCATCATTTCCACGGCAATAATGGCATCGTCCACCAGCAACCCCAACGCAATGATCAGTGAGCCCAGCGATATTTTGTGCAGACCAATGCCCCAGTACTGCATGCCAAGAAAGGGCACCGCCAAGACCAGCGGAATGG
>NKIE01000728.1 GCA_002256055.1 Pseudomonas sp. PGPPP3
AGCTGGTTACGCTCCGGAAATGGCTTACTTCGAGTGTCTGCACGAGCTGAAGTTGATCGTTGACCTCATGTTCGAAGGCGGCATCGCCAACATGAACTATTCGATCTCCAACAACGCCGAGTACGGCGAGTACGTGACCGGTCCAGAAGTGATCAACGCCGAATCGCGTCAGGCCATGCGCAATGCGCTGAAGCGCATCCAGGACGGCGAATACGCCAAGATGTTTATCCTCGAAGGTGCTTCCAACTACCCATCGATGACCGCCTACCGCCGTAACAACGCGGCACACGGTATCGAAGTGGTTGGTGAGAAGCTGCGTTCGATGATGCCGTGGATCTCGGCAAACAAAATCGTCGACAAGAGCAAAAACTAAGCCCTTGTAGGTGTGAAAAAACGCGGCGATGGCCGCGTTTTTTTATTCCGCTCAGGTGGTTCTGGTATAAAGCCTGAGTACAGGCGTGGTTTGAGTTGAACTGGTCACGCTTGTCTCTGTCGAATTCTTTCCAAACACGTTGCAAGGTGCTGTTCATGAACGAGCGTCCCGAGGGAGTCGATCCGGTCTCCGCTGCCGAAAGCCTGTTACCGATCGATGAGCATGTTGAAGAGGGGCACGATGCTGAAGGGCGCAAGGTGCGTCATCGTGGCGTTTATCTGCTGCCAAACCTGTTCACGACCGCCAACCTGTTTGCTGGCTTCTTCTCGATCATTAGTGCGGTAAACGGCAAGTTCGAAGTTGCCGCCATTACAGTCTTCGTTGCCATGGTGCTTGATAGCCTTGATGGTCGTGTTGCGCGCCTGACTAATACTCAGAGTGCCTTCGGTGCTGAGTACGACTCGCTGTCGGATATGGTTGCCTTTGGTGTGGCGCCTGCGTTGCTGGCTTATGAGTGGGCATTGTCGGGGTTGGGTAATGTCGGTCTTACCGTTGCCTTTATCTATGTGGCATGTGCGGCTTTGCGCCTGGCGCGCTTCAATACCCAGATCGGTAAAGTGGATAAGCGCTACTTTATAGGCTTGGCCAGTCCAGCTGCTGCGGGCGTGGTTGCTGGTACCGTCTGGGCTGTCTGGGCGTTTGGTGAGAAGGCCGGCGTAAGTGGCGATGATCTGCCCATTTTTGTGGTCATGCTCTACGCCTTGCTGGTTGCTGCTGCGGGCCTGCTGAT
>NKIE01000729.1 GCA_002256055.1 Pseudomonas sp. PGPPP3
TAAACCTGCGTGCGGCGGTGCAGAGCCAGCGAGCCGACCTTGCCGGCGGCTTGTGGTTTGACGTCCAGGCTGGCGTTGCTGCGCAGGTAGCGATAGCCCGCTTCCAGCGAGGCGTTGCTGCCTACATTTTGCAGGATACCGGCCTGCAGGCCAGCGGCGTAGCCAATATCGCTGTCATGGTTGGCATTGGTAATGTCGTGGCTGAGCTTGGTCAGGCCCAGTGTGGCGCCGCCGAACAGGCGAGTCGTGTCGCCCAGCGGGAGAAACAGGTCGTAGCTGGCCAAGAGGTTTTCCTGGCGCATCTTGATGCCCATGGAGTGGCTGTCGGACACGTGCTCATAGGTCAGGTAGTAGCGGGCGTTGGCATCGTTCTGGCCGGCGCGAATGCCCCAGGTTCCCGTGTTGTTGATCACTTTGTCGAGGTCGTCGGCGCCGGTGATGTTTTGCTTGAATTGTGATGATTTTTGAACGTTGTTGCTGGTTTCACCCCAGGTCAGGCCAACGAAATTGTCGGCCTGAACAGCGGCGCTGGCGCCGAGAATAGCGGTGGCGAAGGCGATTTTATGCAGTGCGTTCATGGTGTTTCTCCTGTCTCTTGGAGCCCGTAATGGGACTGCCGTTAGGTTATCCAGGTGTCCCTGAACAGCAGCTGAACCTTGCCTGAACCAGCGCTGAACGAATCCTTATGGCGTTCCTCGACCAAGGTCGCGCTGTACTGCATGGGGTGCTCTGCTAAGGTCGAAATCAGTGCTTGGCCTGTCACGGAGATGCTCAATGAATGCACTCAACCCCTACGAATACGGCATGCCGCGGGATGCGGCGAACTTTCAGGCACTCAGCCCGCTGGGCTTTCTGGAGCGGGCGGCGAGCGTTTGCCCCGAGCACTTGGCGCTGATCAATGGCGACCAGCGGCAGACCTGGGGGCAGACCTACCGGCGTTGCACGCAACTGGCCGCGGCGCTCAGTCAACGTGGCATTGGCGTGGGCGACACCGTGGCGCTGCTGGCGCCCAATGGCCCGGCATTGTTCGAGGCGCACTTCGGCATCCCTATGTGCGGCGCGGTGATCAATGCCATCAATACCCGCCTGGATGCAGAGGCCATCGCCTTTATCCTCCAGCACGGTGAGGCCAAGGTGCTGCTGGTGGACTTGAATGCCG
>NKIE01000730.1 GCA_002256055.1 Pseudomonas sp. PGPPP3
ATCTGGCTGCCGTTTATGATCCTGCCGATCCAGGCCTCGATCGAACGCCTGCCGCCATCCTTGCTGCAAGCCTCTGCCGACCTCGGCGCCAAGCCGCGACAGACCTTTATGCTGGTGATCCTGCCGCTGTGCGTGCCAGGCATTGCCGCCGGTTCGATCTTCACCTTCAGCCTGACCCTCGGTGACTTCATCGTGCCGCAGCTGATCGGCCCACCCGGCTACTTCATCGGCAGCATGGTCTACGCCCAGCAGGGCGCGATCGGCAACATGCCAATGGCCGCCGCCTTCACCCTGGTACCGATTGTGCTGATCACCATCTACCTCGCCATTGTTAAACGACTGGGGGCCTTCGATGCGCTCTAATTCAACCAAACAAGGGGACCAAGCATCCTGGGGCCTGAAACTCGCGGCCTGGGGCGGACTGGTGTTCCTGCACTTCCCCATCGCGATCATCTGCCTGTACGCCTTCAACACCGAAGACGCCGCCTTCAGCTTCCCGCCTCAGGGCTTCACCCTGGACTGGTTCAGCGTGGCGTTTGCCCGCGAAGACGTGCTGGAGTCGATCAAGCTGTCGCTGCAGATCGCCTGTGTCGCCACCCTGATTGCCATGGTCCTCGGCACCCTGGCCGCCGCCGCGTTGTACCGCCGCGACTTCTTCGGCAAGGAAGGCATCTCCTTGCTGCTGATCCTGCCCATCGCCCTGCCCGGCATCATCACCGGCTTGGCGCTGCTGTCGGCGTTCAAGAGCCTGGGGATTGAGCCGGGCATGCTGACCATCATCATTGGTCACGCGACCTTCTGCGTGGTGATCGTCTACAACAACGTCATCGCCCGCTTCCGCCGCACCAGCCACAGCCTGATCGAAGCCAGCATGGACCTCGGCGCCGACGGCTGGCAGACCTTCCGCTACATCATCCTGCCCAACCTGGGTTCGGCCCTGTTGGCGGGCGGCATGCTGGCGTTTGCCCTGTCGTTCGACGAGATCATCGTCACCACCTTCACTGCCGGCCACGAACGCACCCTGCCGATCTGGCTGCTCAACCAGCTCGGCCGCCCCCGCGACGTACCCGTGACCAACGTGGTGGCCATGCTGGTGATGCTGGTGAAGATGTTTCCGATTCTGGGTGCCTATTACCTCACGCGCGGCGGTGAAAGCGT
>NKIE01000731.1 GCA_002256055.1 Pseudomonas sp. PGPPP3
CCGACCAGTACACACTGCAGGAACGGCCCTACTACCAGGTGGACCAGAAGGACCGCGACCCGCAGATGTTCTGGCGCACCTACTCGGTCACCCGCAGCCCGGCGCGCCTGGCCGGCGAGATGACCATGCTGGTCGACTACCTGGACACCGACGCCAAGCCGCGCCGGGCCTTCAGCTATTCACCCGGCCAGCGCCGGGTGAAGCAGGCGCCGGAGTTCAGCTACGACACGCCGGTGGCCCAACTGGGCGGGCTGACCTTCTTCGACGAGCTGTTCATGTTCAGCGGCAAGATGGACCGCTTCGACTTCAAGCTGCTGGGCCGGCGCGAGATGCTGATCCCGTACAACAACTACAAGCTGTACGGCGATTGCCCAGAGCTCAAGCAGTTTGCCGGCCCCACCATGAACCCGGCCTGCGAGCGCTGGGAGCTGCACCGGGTGTGGGCGGTGGAGGCCACGCTCAAGCCGGGCCAGCGCCATGCCAACAGCCGCCGCACCTACTACATCGACGAGGACGGCGCGGGCGCCGGCATGTTCGACGCCTTCGACGGCAATGGTGCGCTGTTCCGCACCATGTTCCAGTACGCCATCCAGCTGTACGACCTGAAGAGCCCCTGGGGCGTCAAGGGCGTCACCTACGACCTCTCGCGCCGCTCATTCCTGCTGCTGGGTGACGCCGCCGGCAATGGCTTCCAGATGTTGGCCAAGCCGCTGCCCGAGGTGGACATGACGCCCGAAGCCGCGGTGAGTCGCGAGACGGTGCGCTGAAGCCCCCCCCCGCCGAACGAGCAAGCCATGGACAGCTTCGACGTCGTGATCGTGGGCGCCGGCTCGGCCGGCTGCGTGCTGGCCGCGGAGCTGTCGCGCGACCCGGCCGTGCAGGTGCTGCTGCTGGAAAGCGGCCCGCCCGACACCAGCCCGCTCATCCACATGCCGCGCGGCATCGGCAAGCTGTTGCAGCCGGGCAACCCCAACGTCTGGCACTACAAGGCCGGCCAAGGCCCGCAAGGCGGCAGTGAAGACTGGCTGAAGGGCCGCACGCTGGGCGGCTCCAGCTCGGTCAACGGCATGGTGTGGATGCGCGGCCTGCCGTCCGAATACGACGACTGGGCAGCGCTGGGCAACACCGGCTGGGGCTGGGCCGACATCGGCCGCT
>NKIE01000732.1 GCA_002256055.1 Pseudomonas sp. PGPPP3
GCCGATGGTAGTGTGGGGTTTCCCCATGTGAGAGTAGGTCATCGTCAAGCTTCTACACCAAACCCCTGATCATCGTAAGATGGTCGGGGGTTTGTCTTTGGGCGATGAAAAAGTTCATGAGGGGCTGCTCAGTCTTTGGTTGAGGCATGCTTAGCTTTGATGCGGAGTGTGAAGAAAAAATAGACGTAGGGCGTGTTTTTTTGGCTGTCCAGGTTTCTGCGTGATGCGAGTGCTGAAGTGTGATGCGATATTTGACAGGCTCCGAATGGTAGCTATTTTGGTAATACACGGTTAAGGAAGTACCGTGCTTATAAACTAATGGAGTGCCGATAATGTTGAAAGTACAAGTATCCTCTCTGCTTTTTGCCTTGCTTGCTAGCGTTTCGCTGACTACGTCTGCTGCTGATGCGCCGCCCGTTACGACACATGCTGTAGAAGTTGCTAAGGTGGTTGATGCTGGCGTGCAGGTGTCCAAGGTCAATCTGAATACTGCGGATGCTGAGACTCTGGAGCGCGAGCTGCTGGGTGTCGGTAAGGTCAAGGCTGCGTCTATTGTTGATCACCGTGCAACCAATGGTCCCTTTGCTTCGGTAGATGATTTGCTTGAAGTTAAAGGTATTGGCGCTGCGATACTGGAAAAGAATCGTGACAGGTTGAGCGTCAACTAATTAAGAGCTTTGACTAATAAAAAGACCGCTCGTTGAGCGGTCTTTTTATTGTGGCTAGGTCGATTTGTATTGCGGGTTTATAAAACTGCAGGCAATAAAAAACCCAGTCGTTTGACTGGGTTTTTTGCTATCTGGCTCCGCGACCTGGACTCGAACCAGGGACCCAATGATTAACAGTCATTTGCTCTACCGACTGAGCTATCGCGGAACAACGGTGCGTATGTTACTGATTCAAAAGGGTAAGTCAATACTGCTCTAAACAAAACGCCGCTGTGGAGGGTGGCTCCGCAGCGGCGTTTTGTTTGGGCTCAAGGGCTTAGATCACTTGAGCTATGGCGCGCGTAACGGCATCGAGATTGTTGCGGTTTAGTGCAGCGACGCAGATGCGACCGGTACCAACGGCGTAGATAGCGAACTCATTCTTCAAGCGTTCAACCTGCTCGGCTGGCAGGCCTGAATAAGAGAACATGCCTCGTTGCCGA